>JAGWXX010000087.1 GCA_018969685.1 Acidobacteriota bacterium
GTCCGTCGAGCGCGGGTTGGTACTCGCGTCGCGGCTGCCCGGACGGTTCGGCGTTCATCGGGTGTCGGTGACCGCGCCGGCCGTCAGCGGCCGGTGAACTCGGCCTTCCCGGGTCCGTTCGCCAGGAAGCTCTGCACGCCGATCCTGCTGTCCTCGGTGTGGAAGACCTGCTCGAACAGGCGACGCTCGAGACCCAGCCCTGCGCCGAGGTCGGTCTCGATGCCTTCATCGACAGCGCGCTTCACCAGCGCCTGCGCCTGCACCGCTCCGCGTGCGGCTTCGGCAGCGAGGGCAAGGGCGCGCTCGTGCAGCGCTTCGGGCGCCACCACCTCGTCGGCGAGGCCGATGGCCAACGCCTCGTCGGCCCTCACCTGCCGCCCGGTGATCATCATCTCCTTGGCCCGACTGGCACCCACCACACGCGGCAGACGCTGCGTGCCGCCGCCGCCCGGGATGATGCCGAGCAGGATCTCGGGCTGGCCGAACACGGCCCGCTCACTGGCGATGCGGTAGTCGCAGGCGAGGGCCAGTTCGCACCCACCGCCGAGCGCGTATCCCGACACCGCGGCGATGACGAATCTCGGGATGGCGGCAACGGCATCGAGCGCCCTGTGGAAGCCCTCCGCGATGCCACGACCCTCCTCCGGTCCACCGAACTCGGAGATGTCGGCACCCGCAGCGAAGATCCGCTCGCCGCCGGTCACGACCACGGCACCCGGCGGGTTTCCGATGAGGTCCCGGGCCACCGCATGGAGGTCGGCGAGCACCGCCTGCGAGAGGGCATTCACCTTCGGGTTGTTGAGCGTCACGACGGCGACGCCATCGGCGCGCCGGTCGAGCAGGACGAGGTCAGCCATGGGCGGCACGCTAGCCACCCCCACGGGTGCTAGCCCTGCACGGGTCCCAGCATCTCGTCGGCGGCCGACCAAGGGTCCACCCGGTGTGCGAGCACGTCGGCCTGCAGCGTGTCCCAACGGCCGTCGCCCAGCACCGCCCGAGCGCGCTGCTCGAGGCGGCGGGCGACGATCTCGCGCAGTTCCTCGCCGAGGCGGAACTCACGACGCCGCTGCAATTCACCGCTCGCGGAGATGAACTCGCGGTGCTGCAGCACCGTCGACCACAGTTCATCCACGCCCTTCTGCTCGGTGGCCACGGCCTGCACCACCGGCGGCCGCCAGGCGTCGTGGGCGAGGTCGCTGAGGTCGAGCATCTGCTCGAGGTCGCGCCGGGTCTCCTCGGTGCCCTTCCGGTCGGCCTTGTTGATCACGAACACATCGGCGATCTCCATCAGCCCGGCCTTGTTGGCCTGCACCGCGTCGCCCCACCCGGGGTTGACGACGACGACCGTCGTGTCGGCCTTGCCGACGATCTCGACCTCCACCTGTCCGACGCCCACCGTCTCGACGACGATCCACGGACGCCCCGCGGCGTCGAGCACGCGGATGGCCTCGCTCGTCGCGAGCGACAGACCGCCGAGGTGCCCGCGCGTCGCCATGCTGCGGATGAACACGCCCTCGTCGGTCGCGTGGTCCTGCATGCGCACCCGGTCGCCGAGGATCGCGCCCCCCGTGTAGGGGGACGACGGGTCGATCGCCAGCACCGCCACGGTCTCGCCGCGGGCCCGCAGGTGCGCGATCAGCGCGCTCGTCAGCGTGCTCTTGCCGGCGCCCGGGGCGCCGGTGATGCCGACGACGTGGGCCGCTCCGCCGCGCGGCGACACGAGGCGCCCGACCTCGCGGGACTGCGGTCCGCCGCGCTCGACGAGGGTCAGCAGCCGGGCGAGCGCGCCGCGGTCGCCGGCGCGGGCCTGCTCGAGCAGCGTGGCGGGGTCGGTCGACCTTGGCGCCACGCGCCTAGACCGCCACGACCTCGGTCACGCCGTCGACGCGGTCGCGCATGATGCGCTCGATGCCGGCCTTGAGCGTCTGGTCCGACGCCGGGCACGTGCCGCACGCGCCGACCAGCGACACCGTGACCACGCCGGTCTGCTCGTCGACGTCGCGCAGCTCGATGTCGCCGCCGTCGGCGTGCAACACGGGGCGGATGACCTCGATCGTCTCCTCGACCAGCTGTCTGATGCCCACTCCGACCTCTCTCCGCCCGCGCGCCAGCCCCTACGATACGTCGGTGCTCGCGCACCAAGGTGGCTGGGACGAGATTCTGCTCGTCGTCGCGCCCATCGCCATGATCGTGCTCCTGCTGTGGCGTGCGACCCGCGCGGCCGAGCGCAGGGAGCTCACGGGCGACGAGCCCGGCGGTGCCGCTAGCGGTCCGTCGGCTCGCGGCTGACCGACGCACCGATCGCGCGCAGCCGGCCGACGAGGTCGTCGTACCCGCGGTCGATGTGGTGCACCTGGTCGATCGACGTCCTGCCCTCGGCCGCGAGCCCGGCGACGACGAGCGCCGCACCCGCCCGGATGTCGGGGGCGCTCACCTCCGCTCCGCACAGCCGCTCGACGCCGCGCACCACCGCGTGGTGGCCGTCGATGCGCACGTCGGCGCCCATCTTCGCCAGCTCGTCGACGTAGCGGAAGCGGCCCGGATAGAGGTTCTCGGTGGCGATGCCCGTGCCGTCCGCGACCGCGAGCATGCCGACGAGGAGCGGCTTGTAGTCGGTGGCGATGCCGGGGTACGGCAGCGTCGCGAAGTCGATGGACCGCAGGCGCTGTCCGCACGATGCGCGCAGGCCGCCGCCGGTCGGCTCGATCGCCACGCCCATCTCGGCGAACCGGTTCAGCAGCATCTCCATGTGCTCGGGCCGCGCGCCGCGAACCTCCACGTCGCCGCCGCACGTCGCGACCGCCGCGACGTAGGTGGCGGCCTGCACGCGGTCGGCCACCACCTCGTGGTCGGCCGCGCGCAGCGACCCGGGCTCCGCGCCGGTGACGACGAGGCGGTCGGTGCCGACCCCCTCGATCGAGGCGCCCATCGACGCGAGCATCGCGCACAGGTCGCCGATCTCGGGTTCGCGGGCCGCGTTGTCGATCACGGTGGTTCCGCGCGCGAGCACGGCGGCCGTCAGCAGGTTCTCGGTCGCACCGACGCTCGGGAACCGCAGCAGGATCTCCGCGCCGCGCAGGCGCGGCGCCACCGCGCGCACGTCCTCCGGTCCCAGCGCGAACTGCGCGCCCATCGCACTCAGCCCCGCGACGTGGAGGTCGATCGGCCGCGACCCGAAGTCGTCGCCCCCCGGCATGCCGATCTGCGCCCGTCCGAGCCGTGCGAGCAGCGGGCCGAGCACGTTGACCGACGCACGGATGCGGTCGACGAGGTGGAACGGCGCCACGGGCGTCACGTCGCCGGAGTTGCGGATGACGAGCTCGTGCGGGGACGGCCGCTCGCACCGCACGCCCATCGCACCCAGCAGCTCGCACATGACCGGGACGTCCGTGATGTCCGGGACGTTCGTCAACCGGTACTCGCCCTCCGCGAGCAGCGTCGCAGCCATGAGCTTGAGCACCGAGTTCTTCGCGCCCGGCACCTCGACCGTCCCCGCGAGCGGACCCGAGCGTTCGACGACGATGCGCATGGACCTCTCAGTATGCTCGCGCGGTGCCCCGGGTCGCGTGGCGGGCGCTCCGCCCCCAGTCGCTGACCCCGCGCCAGGCGCGGGTGCTCGCGCTGCTGTGGCTCGCGTGCCTGCCGGCCTCGTTCGTCAACACGATCTTCGCGCAGACGGTCGCGTTCGCATCCGACGAGTTCGGCGTCGGTGCCGCCGGGCAGGGCTTCGGGGCGGCCGTCGTGCGCTGGGGCATCGTGCTGATGCTCCCCCTCGCCGCGCTCGCGGACCGCGTCGGCAGGCGGCGCCTCATCGTCGCGATGGCGTGGTGCGCGCCGGTCGCCGCGGCCACCGGCGCGCTGTCGACGAGCTTCGGAGCGCTCGTCGCGACCCAGACCGTCGCCCGGCCGCTCGGCATCGCGCTCAGCGTGTTCGTCATCGTCGCCGCCACCGAGGAGATGGGCAGCGACGCGCGCGCCTGGGCGCTCGGCGTCCTCGCGCTGGGCAGCGGGCTCGGCGCCGGTTCGGCGGTCGCCGCACTGCCGCTCGCCGGCATCTCGCCGCAATCGTGGAGGTGGGCCTACGTCGTCGGGCTCGCGTGGCTGGCCGTCGCCGCGGTGCTGACGCGCTCCCTGCCCGAGACACGGCGGTTCGAGTCGATGCAGTCCGGTCCCGCCTCCGAGTCGACGGCGATCGACCGCAGGCGGCTCGCCGTGCAGCTGCTCGCCGCCGCGCTCGTCAACGTGTTCATCGCCGCGACGTCGGTGTTCCAGGTGCGCTACCTCACCGACGTGCGCGGCTTCAGCGCCGCGCGTGCGGCGCTCTTCACCATCGTCACCGCTGCACCGGCCTCGTTCGCCCTCGTCGTCGGCGGCCGGCTGGCCGACCGCCGCGGACGCAGGGTCGTCGCCTCCGTGTCCACCGCCGCGGGCGCGGCGCTGCTCGCATCGGCGTTCGCCGTCGGCGGGTGGACGATGTGGGTGCTCGCGGTGGCGGGCGGCGTCGCGCTCGGTCTCGCATACCCCGCGATGGCGGTGTTCCGCGGCGAGCTGTTCCCCACGGCGCGGCGCAACGTCGCGTCGGCGACGATCACCGTCGCGTCGCTCGTCGGCGGGAGCCTCGGGCTCGTCGCAGCGGGCGCAGCCATCGACGCCGGCGCGGGATACGGCACGGTCATGTGGTGGCTGGCGGCCGGCCCCATGGCCGTCGCCGTGCTCGTGCTCGCCGCCTTTCCCGAGACCGCGATGAGGGAGCTCGAGGAGATCAACGCGCCCGGAGGCGGCCGACCCACTCGGTGATCACCGACGCAACCTCGGCGTCGCGTCCGCGGAGGTCGTGCCGTGCACCGTCGATCAGGTGCAGCTCCGGTCGCGCCGCGGGGAGGGCGGTCGCGGCGCGCAGCTCGTCGGGCGAGCCGAACTCGTCGCGCGTGCCGCTGACGAAGAGCGACGGCACCGCCACCGACGGCAGGTGGCCGGTGCGCAGCCGGTCGGGCTGCTTCGGCGGGTGGAGCGGGTATGCGACGCACACGAGTCCCGCGACTTCGAGGCCCTCTGCGACGGCCATCGAGCACATCCGGCCGCCCATCGACCTGCCGCCGACAACGATCGACCCCGTCCCGCACCCCGACCGGCGCGCAAGGGCGAGTGCCTCCTCCACGACGCAGCGCACGAGCACGTCTGCGCGGTCGGGGAAGCGGCGCCCCTCCCGGCGGTAGGGAAAGTCGCACCGTGCGACCGGCAGCGGCGCGAGGGCGCGCTCGATCTCGACGAGCGACGGGTGCGCGGCCGACGACCCCGCGCCGGGGAAGAGCAGGACGCCGGCGACCGTCACGAACCCAGCAGCACCCGCCGCGCCTCGCCGAGATCCTCGATCGCGCGGCTCGCCGCACGCTCGTCGCCGCCGTGGTCGGGGTGCGCACGGCGCAGCCCGTCGCGGAACCGCGCCTGGACCTCCCGCTTCGTCGGCCGCACGGTGCCCTCCGGAAAGCCCAGCACCTCGAGCGCCCAGGCGCGCGGGTCGGCGAGCGCGGAGATCGACGAGGCGCCGCCGCCCGCGAGCCACGCGACGAACCCTTCGTCGAGCGGGCCGCGCCACGTCATCGCGCGCGCGAGCAGCGACGCCAGCCGCCGTCGCACCGACTGGTCGAGCCGCTCCAGCACGTACACCGACGCGAGCACCTGCTGCAACGGCGAGTCCTTCTCGTCGAAGACGAACCGCACGCGATCGCCGTCGCCGACCAGCTGGTGCACGCTCCGCGCGAGTCCGTGGCGGTCCGCCTGGAACCGGTGGCGCAGGCGGGGCTG
>JAGWXX010000015.1 GCA_018969685.1 Acidobacteriota bacterium
GCGGCCGTGGCCGAATGGCGAGTCGCCGTCGCTCCGCTGGGTGCTCGTGCACATGATCGAGGAGTACGCCCGCCACAACGGCCACGCCGACCTCCTGCGCGAGTCGATCGACGGCGAGACGGGCGAGTAGCAGTCGCACAACTCGGATAATTCGTGGCCGCGGTTCGACTCGACGATGCGAGCCTCACACCCCGTCGGTGACGACCACCCTCGTGCGCGGCGAACCGCGGTGGATTGCCCGCAGCACGGTGGCACCCATCATCACCGCGACGATTGCGATGCCGAACGCCTGGAATGCGTCCTTGGACCTGTCGGTGCCGGCGGTGAACGCGTGCACCGAGACGGTGGCGAAGAGCGCGTAGCTGAGCAGGTGGATCGACCGCCACAGTCGGCGGGGGATGCGCCGCATGAGGAGGCTGGAGGCCTGCACGGCCGCGAGCAGGTACGCACCGACGATGCCCCATGCGACGGCGACGGGCTTCCACGAGGACGCGAGGGGCACCGTCACGTCCGCGAGCCCGAAGTGCACGTACGAGTCGGCGACGATCGCGGCGACGTGCAGTGCGGTGCCGAGCAGGGTGAGTGCGCCGAGCCACGTGTGCAAGTCGCGCAGCCACGCGGGCCGGTCGTAGGGCTTCAGCAACCGCGTCGCAAGCAGGATTCCCCACAACGAACTGGCGAGCAGCAGGCCCCATGCGACGATCCCCGACGCGCGCGACAGGTGCCACCAGAAGTGCTCACTCATGGACGAAGCCCATCCAGTCGCCGCTCTGCTCGACGGCTCCATCGGCGCGCACCGCCCGCACGGCGATTCGACCGGCGCCACCAGGTCCACCGAGCGCGCCAGCCAGTGCGGATTGGCGCACCAGTGCCACGGTTGCGGCGACTTCGGCCCACACCGCCTCTGCGGCGACGGCACTCGCCTGGACGACCGCCCCGCCGCCGGGGGGCAGCGGCTGAGCGGTGTCCGGGTCGAGTACGTGGTGGCGCGGCGCACCGTCCATGGTCCACTGCTTGGCGAACACGGACGACGTTGCGACGCCGCCGTCGCCCAGACGGAGCAGCTCGGCGGATCGTGACCGGCCGAATGCGTCGGCGACGCCGATGGTCCAGTGGCCATCCACCGGCCCGCGGCCCGTGCACCGGATGTCTCCGCCGATGGAGACGCAGGCACCCTCTGCGCCACCGTGCAGCAGCATCGTGGCGACCAGGTCGGCGGCGAGTCCCTTGCCGAGCCCACCGGGATCGAGGGTCGCAGCCGGTGGGAGCACGATCTCGTCGAAGCGCCGGTCGATGCGGGTGGACGAGAGGTCGGTTCCGGCCAGTGCGCCATCGTGGAACGAACTCGTGCGGCGCGAATCTGTCCGCGACGTGCGGTAGCCGAGCCGCGCCAGTGCGGGTCCGAGCGTCGGATCGAACGCCCCCAGCGTGGCAGCCTGCGCGGCGACGAGGTACTGGACGAGCAGCACCGTGTCCCGGTGCACGGGAACGGGCCTGCCCCCGGCGGCATTCAACCTCGCGACGTCGCTGCCATCGCGGAACCTGCTCCATCGCGACTCGAGCTGCTCGATCCGCTCCGCAGCCGCGTCCAGCAGGTGTGCGCCGCCGCCCACGACCGTGACGTCGACGGAGTTCCCCATCGCGGAGAACGACGTGCGTGCGAGGACGTCCACGTCAGTTCGACCCGCTTGTTTGTGGCGGCGTCCACTGCGGCTGCGCCTCGGGGACGACGACGACCACGGGCTCCGCGACGGGAGCGGGTGCGGCGGTCGTGGCCACCGGTGCGGCAGTGGCCGGAGGCGTGGCAGGGGCGGGTGCGCTCGGCGCGGTGACGGCGGTCGGGTCGGAGCCGGCCGGCTGTTGCGGGGCCACGTCTCCGCCGGTTGGCACGGTCTCGGAAGCCCGCACTTCGGCGATGCGGAGCGCGGAAGTGAGCCCGAGCGTCGCGCTGATGGCGGCACCCGTCGCGAGGATCCGTGCGGACCGGGCGGGGTGGCGGTCGCGGCGTCGGCGGTCAGTCATCGTCGTCCTCGCGCCCCTCGTCGCCATGGCCCTCGTCCCCGTCGTGCTCGTCGTCATCGTCGTCGTGGCGGCCGCCGTCCCGCGGGGGCCGAGCACCTGCACGCGGTCCGCCCGATGGCTCGCGCATCACCGACGTGACGATGCGCCCGCCGATGACGTCGGCGTGGAACTTCGTGGACTGCCCCGAACCGTCGACGAACCGCACCTCGATGCGCGTGGACGATTCCTGGACCGGCTCGGCCGTCACGCCGGCGGCGGCCTCGACGGACACGACGGTCAGCGACGCGGACGTCTGTTCGAGGGTGACGATGCCGAGCCCCTGGACGTCGTAGGCCGAGCGCGTCGCGGGAGGAAGCGTGGTGGTGACCTCCTGCGCGACGACGGTCTGGCCCGGATCGACGGGGGTCGTGGCGACCTCGGTACCGGCATCCTCCGGCGAGGCCTGCTGGTCGACCAGCCGAGCGGTGTCGGCAGGAGCCTGTTCGGCGGTGACGGTGGCGTCGAGCACGGAGGTGTTCACGGCATATGCGACGCCACCGGCGGCAAGCACGGCTCCGATGGAGATGGCTGTTGCGAGGGAGGATTTCACGTCCGTGACGGTACGGATGCCGGATGAAGGGCAGCCCCAACGCCGATCCAAGATTCGTCCAAATTGCGCGGTACTGCCGGCGAGCCGCTCCGTCCGTGGTGCGGACGGACGACAATGTCGGGGTGGACGTGGTGCTGGTCGAGGATGACGACGCCATCGCCGCATCGCTGGTGAGCGGACTCGGCTCGGCGGGGATGTCCGTCCGCAGGTACGCGTCCGGTCGGCCCGCGCTCGAGGCTCCGCCACCCGACGTCTACCTCGTCGACGTCGGATTGCCGGACATCGACGGTTTCGAGGTGTGCAGGAGGATCCGCTCGACCGGGGCCGTGCCGGTGATCATGCTCACGGCCCGCGGCGACGAGATCGACCGGGTCCTCGGCCTCGAGATCGGCGCCGACGACTACGTCACCAAGCCGTTCGGCCTGCGCGAGCTGGTGGCGAGGATCCGTGCGGTGGTGCGCCGGTCGGGGGCGGCTTCGGGGGCGGAGCAGGTCGATGAGGCCGGAGTCAGCGTCGGGCCGCTCCGCATCGATCCGTCGCGCAGGCTGGTACTGCTCGATGGAGCCGACGTGGTGCTCACGGCCAAGGAATTCGACCTGTTGCTCTACCTTGCGCGGCGGCCCGGAATCGTCCACCGTCGGGCCGACATCATGGAGTCGGTCTGGGACTCGAACTGGTACGGGCCGACCAAGACCCTCGATGCGCACGTGGCAGCGCTTCGCAAGAAACTGGGCGACCCGTCGTGGATCGAGGCGGTGCGCGGCGTGGGGTTCCGTCTGGACGTGCCGGCGTGAGGCGTCGGCTGCTCGTCGCGATGGTCGGACTCGTCGCCGTCGTGCTCGTCGCCCACGACGTTCCGCTCGCACGGCACCTTCGCGCGATCGAGCGCGACCGGCTCGCCACGGCGACCGAGCGGGACGCATTCACGCTCGGCAGCCGCATCTCGCCGTTCATCGCGGGCGGCGACCGGTCTGCTGCTGCAGCCGACGTCGCGGAGGAGCTCGCATTCGCGCCGGAGGCAGCGGACGGGACGGTGGTGGTGGTCGACCGCGACGGCTATCTGGTCGCGAGCACGGGATCCGGCGACGTGCCCGGTGACGACTACACGGGCCGCCCCGAGATCGCGGCCGCGCTGCTCGGGCGCGTGTCGGCGGGCGCGCGCGCGTCTGCGACGCTCGGCGAGGACCTGGTGTACGTCGCGGTGCCGGTGCTGTCGGGCAACGAGGTGATCGGCGTCGTTCGCATCACCTACCCGCAGTCCGTCCTCGACGCGCGCGTGAACGCCAGGATTCGCGGGCTCCTCGTCGCAGCGCTGGTGTCGGTGGCGATGGCGGCGGTCGTCGCGCTCCTGTTCGCGCGCAGCGTGTCGCGGCCCCTCGAGGACCTTCGCAGGGCGACGGACGCATTCGCCGCGGGCGACTTCTCCGTGGAGGCCCCGCCGGGCGGGCCGATCGAGACGCGACGCCTGGCTCGTTCCTTCAACGAGATGGCGGCCCTGATCGGCCGGCTCGTGGAGCGGCAGCGGCGCGTCGCAGGCGACACGTCGCACCAGTTGCGGACCCCGTTGACGGCGCTCCGCCTGCGGCTCGAACAGGCCTCCGACGGTCTCGAGGGAGTGGAGGGTGCCGCGCGAGACCACGTCGACGCCGCGCTCGCCGAGGTGGACCGGTTGTCGCACCTCGTCGGCCAGTTGCTGCGGCTCGCGAGGGCGGAGGGCGAGATCCTCGAGCGCGCGCCGGTGGACCTGTCTGCGCTGGTGGCCGAGCGGGTGGAGCAGTGGCGGTACCTCGCGGCGGAGCGGGACGTCTCGATCGACCTCGTCGCTCCGTCGCCGTTGGTCGCGATGGCGAGCGAACTCGCCGTGACCGAGATCGTCGACAATTACCTCGGGAACGCCGTGTCGGCGTCGCCGGACGGGTCGGTGGTGGACGTCCTCGTCGAACGAAGCGGGGGGTTCGGCACGGTGGTGGTCCGCGATCGCGGTCCGGGCATGCCCCCAGAGGAGCGCGAGCGCGCGTTCGAGCGGCACTGGCGCTCGGCCGACTCGGTGCGCCGTGGCCCGGGAAGCGGCCTCGGGCTCGCGATCGTCGCGCAGCTGGCGGCTGCGTCGGGTGCGTCCGTCGAGCTCCGGGCGGCCCCGACCGGCGGCATCGACGCAGTGCTGTCGGTGCCGCTGGACGGCGGCTGACGTCAGGGGAGTGGAACGACGAAGTAGCCCCGGCACGCCGGGCAGTTCGGCACGAACCACGTCCGCGGGTCGGCAAAGACCACGTCGTCGGCCGACGAGATCTCGAGTCCGAAATTCCTGCCCCCGATCGTGGCGAGGTAGAAGAACGAGAGTTGCGGGGCACCGCGGGGGTGTGCGGCGGTGAACGGACCGTCCTCGTGCCCGATGGAGACTCCGGCCAGCTCGTACTTCCGCCAGAGCTCCACCCAGGGCCGGTTGTAGTCCGCGCTGCGGCCCGCGCGGGGCAGGTTCCACGGGTCGCGCCGTCCCCAGACCGACCGCGCACACGCGTCCATGATCCCCGAATTGCAGTTCCACAAGGCGGAGACATCGTCGACCAACTGCTGGAGCAATTCATCGGACGTGCCGGCTGGCGGGGCGGGGTCGAACGGCAGCCGGTTGGTGACGACGGGCTGGGGCACCGCGCGCCACCCCCGCCTGCCATCGATGGTCCGGCAGATCCAGCTGCCGCGACGATCCTGCCGGGTGGCGAGTTCACGGGGGCACTTCGCAGTCGATGCGACGGCGCCCTCGGCTGGTGAGCCGGCCAGGGCCAACAGCAGCACGATGAGGCCCGCACGCCGATGCATCGGGGACGACGGTAGCCAGCCGGCGGCGCCGGTCGGGCCGGACCGGCAGGCCTCGCGTCCGACCAGCCGGTGCACCGGCGGTACTCTCGGCGACATGACCACTTCGTTCGCCCGGCGAGCCGCTGCCGCAGCGTTGGCGGCGTGCATCGTGCTTCCCGTGTCACCCGTCGACGCCGCCACGGTTGTGAGTGGCGCTCCGTCCACGCCGAGACCAGCCGCGGTTGCGACGCCCGTGGACTTCAACGTGGTGCTCAACCTGGCCGGCATCGCGCAGCGCGCCGCATCGGTCGGTGCATTGAATTGCGTCGATGGCGGACGGACCTACGCGTCCGGGATGGACATGTTCTACGGCCTCTCGCGCGACTCGCGGCTGCTCTCGTCGCTGACCCTGGCGTGCCAGCCTGCGATCGCCGTCGACGCCTCGGCGCAGCAGGTCACCGGAACCTTCACGATCCCGTCGAAGGGCATCGCCGACGGCGTCATCACTGCCAACTGCTCGGCGAAGGCGGGGATCTCGGCGAACGCGGCGCTCTCGGTCGGGCTCGGCGTACCGGGATTGATTTCGGTCAACGTGTCGGCCGCTGGTGCACCGCTACCCATCGGATGCGACTTCGTCGGGGAGTCGGCGTCCACGGGCACGAGGATCACGGGGACGATCGCAGGGTTCGCGCAGATCACCGGAATGTGCAGCTCGGCGTGCGTCGCGTTGTCGCTGAGCGCCGAGGCGATCATCACCTCGACCACCGGCGTGCTCGCCGGACAGACCGGCCGCGGGACCTATGAGTACCGCGACGCGTTCGAGCTGCCTGCGCTCACCGAGTGGGCCAACACCCTCGCAGCCCTCCGGCCGGACCCGCGCAAGCGCGACCGTCGCGTCGCGTGCCCGGAGGGTGCCGAGGACTGCAGCGCGTTCAGTACCGCGCCGTGCCCCGACGGCGCAGAGACCTGCACGACCACGAAGCCCGCGCCGCAGGAGGCGGGGGAGGGCGCCGAGGGAGAGCCCGTCGACGACCCGAATGCGCCACCACCGCCGTCGGACGCGCCGGAGTCGCCGGCGCCCGCATCGCCATCCCCGTCCTCGCCGGCCCCCCCGCCCGAGGCGGCGCCGGCGTTCTACGTCCGGTCATTGGGTCTGCTGCGTCCCATGGTGCGGCGCTCGCCCGCGCGCATGAGGGTCGTGCTCGTCGACGGTCCGGCACCGACGGTGATCGCCAGGCCGCTCGCACCGGCTCCGGGCCGGTTCGGGTCGATCGGTCGGGGTGCGCCGCTCACGATTGCGGCCGCACCGGGCTCGTCCTGCACGACGGTGTTCGGGTCCGGCAAGCGCATGGTCCGGAGGACGGACGTGGTCGGAACCCGCGGCACCGTGTCCATCGCGTACTCGAAGCCGCAGATGACGGCACTCATGCGCCAGCTCGGAGTGGCCAAGAGGGGCGGGGCCGCGCCGACGGTCGCCCTGTCCGTGGGATGCGGCAAGGCAGCTCCGGCGACGACGATGGTGCAGCTCGCGGGCTGACGCTGCGGGCTTGTGGGCGCGCAACCTGATCGGGCCCGATCGGCCGTCCGGTACGGTTTCCCCGTGCCCGCAGCACGACGACGGACCATGAGCCGACGTGGACTCGGGTTGGTGTTCGCGGCAGCGGTGCTTGCAGCATCCTGCTCCGGCCCGGCACCGGCGGCAGGCGGGGCCGACCCGGGTGGTGGCGCGGGTGACGTCATCGGGCAGGTGCTTCGCGCGGGCGAGGGCCTGCCCGGGGATCCGCGGCTCGCCGCGAGGCAACTCGTCCGCCGGATCGTCGAGGCTCCGACCGACGAGGCGGCAGCCGGAGAGGTGGGGGAGCTCCTCCGTCGCTCGGGATTTCCGATCGTCACCGCGGACGGCCAGATCGTCGGCCTCCCCGACGACGGCGGCTTCCCCGACTACCCCGTCTATGCGGAGGTGCTCGCCGATTACGCACGGTCGGTGCGTTCGTCGGCGGGGTACCCCTACCCGACGTTCGCGGCCCAGTTGGTCGACCTCGGCGTGTACCAGGGGATCGTCGACTGGCCGGTGATGGCGACGGTGCTGTCCCTGTGGGGAAAGGACGCGGACGAGGCGGACGTCTCGGCGAGCGCGTCGTCCGCGGTGCGCGCGCTCGCCGATGCGCACGGCATGCCCATCGACGCGTCACGCGACGGAGACGACGTGTTCCTCGACCCGCTGCAGGCGACGATCCTCGCCGCGCATCTCGGGGAGGAGCCGGTGATGCGCTCCGAGGGCGGTGGCGGCTCGGGTGGATCGGGGGCCGTGGCCGTCCCCCGAGCGTCTGCGTCCGGCGTCTGCGCCGACCTCAACAGGGCCTTCAACGGCGAGAGCATGGTCCAGAAGGGACTGGTGAAGGGGGTGTCGTGGTTCATCGGTGAGGCAAACGGCGCCGCCCTTGATCTGCTCCCGCCGGAGTACCAAGGGGCAGTCCGCTACTTCCGGCTCGCCAAGGGCACGTCCGCGTTGAAGTCCTACCTTCCGGCGTTCATGCTGATGATCGGCGTCCGATTCACCGCGGAGCCCGTGCAGGAGATGCACTACATGCACGCCGACGGCGAGACGGGTGCACACAGGACGCTGCGCGTCACCGCTGAATACGACTCGGGCATGAGCGACCAGACCGTCGAGTGCTACCGGCTTGCGGGGATCAAGGTGCCGAAGAAGGGACCGATGGAGGGATTCGGCGTCGACTGGGAGATCGCCGCGCAGGCGGCGGGCCCGGTTCGGGATGCCGCTGGCAATTTCACCTCGCCGGGAAAGCACGTGCAGGTTGCATCGAATCCGCGGCAGGCCTTTCCCCGCGGAACGACCGATGCGGCGGGCACGGCAACGCTGAAGGTGAAGCCCCCCGTCGAGGGGGATCCCGTCGGCGAAGGGGACGTCATCAGGGACGACGTCATCATCAGGGCGAAGCTGCGCAAGGACGCGAAGCTCACGGATTTCATCGCATTCAATGTCCCGGGTGCGTTCACGAAGGTCGCGGTGAACCTCAGCATCGACGCCTATCTCCCGTGGGTACTGATCATCCTGCCGGTGTCGTACCACGGACCCGATCCGATCGTCGCCAAGGGAACGACGGCCGAGGTGCCGTTGTTCTTCCTGATGGGCACGATCAAGCCGACCTCGATCGACGTCTACAGCTGCAGGGGACTCGCGGGACCGTGGAAGGGCGAGGCGACGTGGGGAGGGCTGGAATTCAACGCGTTCGGACAGGCGACGAACGCAACCCTCCAGAAGATCACCGGGCCGAACGACTTCGAGCAGATCGCGGGCCGGAGCTGGAAGCACGATGTCGCACCGTTCTCCGCGACGCCGGGAACGTCGACGACGTTTGACGCCTTCGGCGGCGGCGTCGTGGCGCACGGCGAACTCGAGTTGAAGGCCGACCTCGAGAACTACGGGCGGTTCCTGAGGCAGATGAAGGACGGGCGACTCGGACACGAGGTCGGTGAGGTGCGGGTCGTGGTCGGTGGCGGGTCATCGCAGGTCGCAGCGTTTACGGTGGGCACGGTGAAGGCGTACCGGGTCGAGTCGGACCCGCGCTGTCCCGGGGGCGCGCCGCACTGGGACCGGTCATGAGAAGGGGAGTCGCGGCGCTGGCGGCCGGTCTATCGATCCTCGTCCTCGCCGGTGGGTGCGGCGAGACGGCGGTACGAGGAGCGGATGCGACGGTTGCCGGTTCCCAGGCCGTCGATGATGCGAGCCCGGAACCGGAGGCCGCGACAGACGCGGGGAACGGTGCTCCCTCGGGCACCGGACGTCTCGGACCCGCGCTCGAAGGCGTGTACGTCGAGGCCGCGGCACAGGTGGTGCCGCTCGCGAACGACGCGGTCCGGGTCGAGTCGCCATCGTCGTGCGAGTCGACGCGCCTCCAGTTGCTCGGTGGCGACGCCTCCCTCGTCGCGGATTTCGCACCCGTGTCGATGGACTTCGGTCCGCTGGGATCGGCCGTCGACCCGGGAGGATTCACGATGGTGATCGACTCGCGCCTCGTGTACGTCACGCTCGTCGAACCGGCCGAGGTGCTCGGCTGCACGGCGATGATCGTCCCGGGCGCGTCGCTCGACGAACCGTTGCCAACGTCGATCGCGCCGTCAGGAGCGCGTGCGTGGTCGGTCACCACGTCGTGCCGTTCCTCGCTGGATGAGACCGTGGCGGTCTCGGCGTATCTGGTCGCGTCGGACGGGGGCGGCGCACAGGTCGGGTTCACCGTGTCGGGTACCGGCGCACAATGGACCGTCTCGGATGTCGTGGTCATGACGGGGCGCGGCCCCGGAGGTTTTGTCGCGGCGCACCGCGAGGTGCTCGGGGCGGCTATGGCGAGCCCATCCCTGACGGAGGACGCCGACATCCTCACCCTGCTCCCCGAGGGCGTGGAGATGGGCGAGTACCCGGTGACCGGCACCGTGGACGTCGCCGTCGACCGCGATCCCCCAGGTCTCGCTGGCACGGTCCGAGCGGGCAGCCTGCGCTTCAGGTTCCGGTGCGCGGAATAGGGGCCGGTGAAGGTTTCGGACGCTCCGCCTTCGCGCGGCGCGGGGTCACACGGAGACGTTCCTGGCGGGCGCCGATAGCGTCCCAATGAGATGTCCATCCCGAACCGTGCTCCGCGCCGTTGGTGGGCCCTCTTGGTCGCAAGTGTGGTCGTCGCCGGCGCGGTCGGCTGGTCGGGCGGCCTGGCCCATGCCGTGCCGCCGTTCATCAAGTCGTACAGCCCTGCTATGGGGTCGACCGGTGCTCCGCTTGATACGAACATCGTCCTCACGATGTCGGAGGCGGTCTCGCTGGAGGAAGGGACGATGCTCCTCGTACTCTTCGAGTCGCCCAATGTCGTCGTGGAGCGGATCCGCGTCAGCGACCGCACCAAGGTGACCGTACGGTCGAACATCGTCACGATTGATCCGTCCGTTCCATTGGCCTACGACACGCTCTATTCACTCCTCATCCCTGCGATGGCGTTTCGCAATCCGGGCTTGGAGGGTTCTGCTGCGGTCGACTCGCCCGGCACGATCGTCTTCAGAACGGTGTCGCTGCCCGAGTCGAATTCGACGACCACGACCACCGCGGCCCCCGCTGCGGGACCGGCGGCGAACACGCCGTGCACGCGCCGGGGCGCAACCCGCATCGTGGGGGGCACCAAGCTCACGTGCAGGCGCGTCACCGTCTGGCGCCAGGGCTAGTCGAAGGCCGCCCCGCCCGGTCGGCGGGCGCGGGACGGTTGCATCAGTCGACGCGGCGAAGGTGCACGACGAGCGCGGTGCCCGGCCACATCGACGGCGGCTGCAGCCCGACCGCCGCGAGTTCGGCACCGGTGAGCCGCACGCCGTCGGCGATCCACGTCGGCACGGCGCGGCCGGAACCCTTCACGACGGACTCGAGCGGCACGTTGCGCACGTCGTAGACCGCGTCGGGGACGAGGTCCGGCAGCCGCCACACCGGAGGCAGCGTGCGCGACGACGTGCCGAGCTGCGCCCACGCGACGAGCGCCTCGCTCCGGTCGGGTGCGTACGTGCCGTGCGCCACCGCAGTCGGGTCGTCGGTGTCGAAGCGGACGTGGTCTCCCGAGTGCAGCAGGCCGCGGTGCCGCGTGTGGAAGTCGATGGCCCGCACCAGCACCTCGCGTTCGTCGTCGTCGATCGTGAGCAGGTTGCACTCCACGCCCATCCAGCCGAACATCGCCGTCGCACAGCGGAACGCCATCGTCGTCGTCTGCCCGGTCGCGTGCGCGGTGCGCGCTCCGACGTGCATCCCCAGCACCTCGTTCGGCACGAAGAACGACGCCCCGCGCTGGATCATCTGGCGCTCGACGGGATCGATGCAGTCGCTCGTCCACGCGCGCACGGCGCGGCCGAGCACGTCGTGGTCGATGCGCCCGCCACCTGACGCGCACGCCTCGAACTCGACGGCGGGGTGCAGTGACCGGAGCTCGTCCATCAGCCGGGCTACTGCGGCGGCCTGGCGCGAGCCCCCTGCGGCACCGCCGGCCCCCGTCGCCTGGACGTGGACGCGGTTCATGTCCCACTTGACGAACGAGATGTCGTGGTCGTCGAGCAGCCGGTGCAGCATGCCGGCGACGTGGGCGTAGGCGTCCGGTCGGTCGAGGTCGAGCACCAGCTGGTTGCGCCCCCGTACCATCGGGTACCGGCGGTCGCCCAGCACCCACTCGGGGTGCGCGCGGTGGGTGTCGCTGTCCTCGCTCACCATCTCCGGCTCGATCCAGATGCCGAAGTCGAGTCCGCGCGACCGGACATGGTCGATCAGCGGCTGCAGGCCGCGCGGATGTGCGTCGGTCGACACGGTCCAGTCGCCGAGCGAGGTGGTGTCGTCGCGCCGCCCGCCGAACCAGCCGTCGTCGAGCACGAAGCGCTCGCAGCCTGCGGCGGCCGCGGCGTCGGCGAGACGGCAGAGCACGTCGAAGTCGTGGCGGAAGTAGACGGCTTCCCAGGTGTTGACGAGCACCTTGCGCACGGGCGGCCGCGGCGCGCGGTTGCGCAGGTCGCGGTGGAGCGCCCACGACATGGGCGTGAATCCGCGCGACGAGTGCGCGGCCACGACGGTCGGCGTGGCGTAGGTCTCGCCGGGCTCGAGGCAGATCTCGCCCGCAGCGAGCAGCTCGCCCATCTGCAGGTAGCGGCGCCCGTCGGGCAGCACCTCGGCGAACCAGGAGTGGTTGCCGCCGTGGGCGAGGTGTGCGGCCCACACCGACCCCGACCACTCCCTCGTTCCGGCCTCGCACGCGGCGACGAACGGGGCGTGCTCGTGCGAGGTGCGGCCGGTGCGGTTCTCGGCGGTGAGCGCGCCGGTCGCGAGCGGCCGGCGGTGCAACTGGAACTCGCGCACCCAGCGCCCGTCGAGCGAGAGCACCTCCGTCGCGCACGTGTGCACCGGCAGCGTGACGACGAGCGACGACAACAGGTACCGCGACGAGGCGAGGTTGGAGACTGCGAGCGACGTCCGCAGCGCGCCGTGCGGGGCGAGCTCGATCGTGGCGCGCAGGACGAGACCGGCGGCGTCGTCGCGCGACTCGGTCTCGATGAGCCCGCCCTCACCCGCGGTCCCGACCTCGTGGCGGACGATGCGCGTGGCCGAGAACCACGGCGCCCAGTCGCGCCCGCCCTGGCGGTGTCCCTGCAGGCCCGGCCGGCCCTGCCACCCGTCGGCGTGCTGGGGCAGGACCGAGCACGGGGCGACGACGTCGAGACCGCCGTGCACGATGGTGCGCTCGGTGGCGGTCGCAATCGCCCGACCCGTGGAGTCGCCGAGATCGGCGCCCCAGTGCCGGATGACGGGCAGGTCGCCGTCGCAGTCGACGACCACGCTCGTGTCCGCGGCGCGGAGGTGCACGGTGCCCGGCGTCGGTGCCATCGCGACAAGTCTCGCCCGTCCCGGCACCGTTGCGGCATGTCCGAGGCAGGTATGGTCGGCGGCGATGTCCGCGGATCTGCGAACGGACCCGTGGCTCGGCACCCGGGTGCACGTCGTCGGCTCGCGCCAAGGTCGTCCCAACCTTCCGACGGGGGAGTGTCCCTTCTGTCCGGGGGGACTCGAGGCGCCCGAGCCGTACGACGTCCGCTGGTTCCCCAATAGGTGGCCCCCGATGTCGGACGGCCGGTGCGAGGTCGTGCTGTATTCGCCGGTGCACGGCGGGTCGCTCTCGGGCCTGGACGACGCGTCGATGGCCGCGCTGGTCGACCTCTGGGCGGATCGGTCGGCGGTGCTCGGCGCCCGAGCCGACGTCGCGACGGTGCTCGTCTTCGAGAACCACGGGCGCGAGGTCGGCGCCACGATCGACCATCCGCACGGCCAGATCTATGCGTTCGACCACGTCCCCGAGCGCCCGCTGGCTCGGCTCCGGTCGGGCTGGTCGCCCGAGTCGTCGGATGCGCTGGTGGTGGAGGAATCCGACGGGTGGCGGACCTTCGTGCCGGCCGCGCCCGTGCACCCCGTGTCGCTGCAGGTGGCGCCGGTGTCGCGCCTGCACGACCTTCCCGGGATGGATGCGGAACAGCGCGCCGCGTTCGGCCGCGCGCTGCGCCGCGCACGACGTCGCGTCGAGCTGTTGTTCGCCGATCCGGTGCCGACGATGTCGTGGATCAACCAGCGTCCCTTCGACGGCTCGTTTCCCGACGCGTGGTTCAACGCAGAGATCGTTTCGCCGTGGCGGTCGAACGGCGTCCCCAGGTACATCGCGGCGGCCGAGGTGGCCACGGGGGAGTACTTCAACCCCGTCGTGCCGGAGGACCTCGCCGAGCGGCTCAGGTCGGTGGCGCCGTGACCGGGCGCAAGCCTGCGACGGACCGGACACGGGCCGCGAACGCCGATCCGGTGGACCGCACGTTCGACCCGGCCGACCTGGAGCGCGCCCGTCGCGGGTTCGTCGCGGCGCTCGACCCGCCGCGCATCGTCGACGACAAGGGAAGGACCGTGATCGACGCGACGCGGTACGACTTCCTCCGCGACGGGCGGCCGCGGCCCGACACCGTCAATCCGCACCTCTGGCGGCACGCCCAGCTCGACGCGCACCACGGCCTCTTCCAGGTCGCCGAGTCCGTCTGGCAGGTCCGCGGCTACGACATTTCGAACGTGACGTTCATCCGCGGGCGCTCCGGGTGGATCGTGGTCGACCCGCTCACCTCGGACCACACGGCGCGCGCGGCACTGGGGCTCGTGACGCGCGAACTCGGGGAGCGTCCGGTGACCGCGGTCATCTACACGCACTCCCACGCGGACCATTTCGGCGGCGTGCTCGGCGTGACGTCGAAGGACGACGTCGTCGCGGGGCGGTGCCAGATCATCGCACCGGAGCACTTCCTGCGGGAGACGATCGGCGAGAACGTGATCGCCGGTCCGGCGATGGCTCGCCGCGCGACGTACCAGTTCGGGCCGCTCCTGCCGCCCGGTCCCGACGCGCACGTCGACTGCGGGCTCGGCCCGTTCATCCCCATCGGGGCGCCGACGCTGATCGCGCCGACCCTCGAGATCGTCGCCACCGGCACCGAGCTCGACGTCGACGGCGTGAGGATCTCGTTCCAGCTGACGCCGAACACCGAGGCGCCGGCCGAGATGAACTTCTTCTTCCCCGGGCTCGGCGCGCTCTGCATGGCCGAGAACTGCTCGCATACCATGCACAACCTGGTCCCGATCCGCGGCGCACTCGTCAGGGACGCGCTGGCGTGGTCGAAGTACATCAACGAGGCGGCCGAGCTGTTCGCGGCGTCGGCCGACGTGCTGTTCACCTCGCACAGCTGGCCCCGTTGGGGTCGCGACGACGTCCGCGAGTTCCTCGTGCTGCAGCGCGACCTCTACAAGTGGATCCACGACCAGACGATGCGCCGCGCCAACCACGGCATGACGGCTCTGGAGATCGCCGAGATGCTCGAGCTGCCGGAGGAGTTCCAGCGCCACGAGCACACCCGCGGGTTCTACGGCGACCTCGTGCACAACGCCAAGGCCGTGTACCAGCGCTACCTGAGCTGGTACGACGGCAATCCCGCGAACCTGCACCGCCTGCCGCCGGCCGAGGCCGGGCGCCGGTACGTCGATCTTGCGGGCGGGGCGGATGCGCTGCTCGGCGCCGCGCGCCGCGCGTTCGACGGTGGCGACTACCGGTGGGTCGCGGAGCTCGTGAACCACCTCGTGTTTGCCGATCCGCACAATGCGGAGGCGCGCAACCTGCAGGCCGACGTGCTCGAGCAGCTCGGCTACCAGGCCGAGTCGTCGACGTTCCGCAACGCCTTCCTCACGGGCGCGCAGGAGCTCCGGGAAGGTCCGCCGACGCCGACGAACGTCAACGTCCGCGGCAGGAACCTCGTCCGCGAGATGACCGTCGAGCAGGTCTTCGATGCGCTCGCGGTCCGCGCAAAGTCGGAGGACCTCGGGGGGACGGCGGTGTCGGTGAACTGGGTCTTCACCGACCTGCCCGAGTCGGGCGACGGCCGGTGGTGCCTCGAGGTGTCGAACCGCACCCTGCACGCCACGAGAGGGCGCCTGCGGGAGGAGGCGGGCTGCACGGTGACGACGACCCGTCCGGTGTTCCTCGAGATCGTGAACCAGTCGACGACGTTCATGGACGCGCTCGCGGCGGGCGACGTCGCGCTCGAGGGCGACGCTGCGGCGCTGCTGGCGGTGTTCGGCAACCTCGACACCTTCATGGCCGGCTTCCCGATCGTCGAGCCGTAGCCATGGCAGCCGCGCCGATGGGGAGGACTCACCGGTGATGCTCGGCGCGTTCGAACCCTGGCGCGACCCCGAGGTGGTGTCGGTCAACCGCCTGCCGATGCGCGCACCGCTGGTCGCGCACCCGTCGCCCGAAGGTGCCCGCGCGGGTGTCCGCGAGGCGAGCCCGTGGTTCCTCCGGTTGGGTTCGGGGTGGCGAATCGTGCGCCTCGCCCACCCGTCACTCGTGCGCGCCGACCACCTGGCCGGCGACGGCGGGCACCCGACCTCGGTGCCCGGCAATTGGACGCTGGAAGGCTTGGGCGACGTGCCCCACTACACGAACGTCCGGATGCCGTGGCCGGGCCTGCCGCCGGACCTCCCGGATGAGCTGCCGACGGGCGTCTACACGTGCACGGTCGAGGTGCCCGACGCGTGGGACGGGAGGCGCACCGTGCTGCACGTCGGCGGTGCGGAGAGCGTGCACGCGGTCTGGGTGAACGGCGCGTGCGCGGGGTACGGCACCGACAGCCGTCTTGCGAGCGAGTACGACGTGACCGGGCTGCTCCGTCGGGGCGCCAACCGCATCGCGATCGTGGTCGTCCGCTGGTCCGCGCAGAGCTATCTCGAGGACCAGGACCAGTGGTGGATGGCGGGCCTCCACCGCGAGGTCGTCCTCGAGTCGCGCGCACCCGTGCACGTTCGGCAGGTGCGCGTCGCGGCCGAACCCGTCGAACGCGTGCCGGCGGACCGGTGCAGGGGGTCGCTGACGGTGTCCGTCGAGATCGCGTCGCACGGCGCGCTCGCCGGGGGCTGGTCGGTCGCGCTGCAGCTCGAGGACCTTGAGGGGCACCCGGTCGGTCCTGCGCAGCGCGCGGACGTCGCGTGGCGCACCGATCCCTACGTCTTCGCCGGCCACGTGGCATCGGCGTCGTGGGAGGTGGACGGCGTCTCCCCCTGGTCGGCCGAGCGGCCCGTTCGCTACCGCGTGATGGCCTCGCTCGTCGCGCCCGACGGCGCACCGGCCGAGCACGTCGCAGTCGCCACCGGCTTCCGCCGCGTCGAGATCGTGGACTCCGAGCTGCGGGTGAACGGGCGCCGGATCATGGTGCAGGGCGTCAACCGCCACGACCAGCACCCGGTCCGCGGCAAGGCGGTCACGGTCGACGACATGCGCGACGACCTCCTCGCCATGAAGCGGCTCAACGTGAACGCCGTGCGCTGCAGCCACTACCCGAACGACCCGAGGTTCCTCGACCTCTGCGACGAACTGGGTTTCTGGGTCGTCGACGAGGCGAACGCCGAGTCGCACGCCTTCAACACCAGCCTCTGCCACGATCCCCGCTACCGGGCGACCTGGCTCGCGCGGGCCTCGCGGATGGTGGAGCGCGACTGGAACCACCCCTGCGTGGTGATGTGGTCGCTCGGCAACGAGGCCGGGTACGGCGCGGTGCACGATGCGGCCGCCGGCCTGGTGCGCGCGCTCGACCCGACGCGCCCCCTGCACTACGAGCCGGCGGTGTTCCACACGAACTGGATCGACGGCGGCCTCCCTGCGACCGACGTGGTCTGCCCGATGTACGCCGACATCGCCTCGATCCAGCGCTACGACGCCGACCCTGCCGCCGTGCGCCCGCTCATCCTGTGCGAGTACAGCCACGCGATGGGCAACTCCAACGGCTCGCTCGCCGACTACTGGGACGCGTTCCGCGCGGGCCGGCTGCTGCAGGGCGGGTTCGTGTGGGAGTGGAAGGACCACGGCATCGAGCAGCGCCAGCCGGATGGGAGCTCCCGGCTGGCCTACGGCGGCATGTTCGGCGACGAGCCCCACGACGCGAACTTCGTGGCCGACGGGATCATGGGGTCGCACCTCGAACCGCACCCCGGCGCGCACGAGCTGGCGTGGGTGCACCGGCCGGTGGCGGTGGAGCTCGTGCAGGGCCGGCTCGCCGTGTCGAACCGGCAGTCGTTCGCCGACCTGTCGGGACTCTTGGCCCGCTGGGTGCTCGCCGTCGACGGCGAACGCGTGGCCGAGGGCGATCTCGACGTGCCGCACGTGTCCCCGGGTGCGACCGTGCACGTCGACGTGCCCGGCGCCGATCGTCCGTCGGGCGAGACGGTGCTCAGCGTGACCTGGCGCACGCGGGAGGCGTCGCCGTGGGCCGCGGCCGGCCACGTCGTCGCGTGGGACTGGATGCTCCTCCGTGCGGGCGACCCGCCGTCCGGCCACGTCGCGTCGACCACGCCCACGGCCGCGTCCCTGCCGGCGCCCGAGCTGCACCTGTGGCGGGCCCCGACCGACAACGACGGCTTCAAGCTGCTGTCGTCGACGACGTGGACGTCGGGCAGCTCGCTCGGACGGTGGCGAACCCAGCGCCTCGACGGCGATCCGACGGTGCTCGTCGCCCACGAGATCGCGCGGACCGAGCTCGGCGACGGGTCGGTGCGCTGGGCCGTCCGCGTCGAGGTGCCGGACCACCTCGCCGATCTCCCCCGCGTCGGCGTGCAGTTCGCCGTGCCGTCGCGCTTCGCGAGGCTCGCGTGGTACGGGCTCGGCCCGCACGAGAACTACCCCGACCGCCGCTCGTCGGCGGTGCTCGGGACGTGGGAGGGCGAGCCCGACGTCCTGCCGTACCTCGTCCCGCAGGAGCACGGACTGCGCACCGAGGTCCGCTGGATGGAGCTCCGGGATCCGGCGACCGGCGAGACCGTCCGCATCGCGGCGGACGGCGACCCCCTGGCGATGTCGGTCCTGCGCCACACGGACGACGAACTCGCGGCCGCCCGCCACGCGGCGGACCTCGCCGGGGGCGGGGCGTTCATCGTGCACGTCGACGCCGCGCACCGCGGCGTCGGCACCGCGAGCTGCGGACCCGACGTGCTCGAGCGGTACCGGATCGCGCCCGGCCGCTATGAGTGGTCGTTCACCGTGTCGTCGGTCCGGTAGGCGCGGCCCGTCGGCCGCACCACCCAACCCGGCACGTCCGCCCCCGCCTCGCACAGCGCGACGACGCAGCCGCCGAATCCGCCGCCGGTCATGCGCGCGCCGAAGACTCCGGGAAGCGACGACAGCGACTCGACGGCACCGTCCATCGCGCGAGTCGACGTGTCGAAGTCGTCGGCGAGGCTGCGGTGCCCCTCGACCATCAGGTCGCCGGCTTCGGCGAACCGGCCACCGGCCATCGCCTCGGCGAACGCCCTCACGCGGGCGTTCTCGGTGACCACGTGGCGCGCGCGCCGACGGACGAGCGGGTCGGAGATCGAGGCGACGTCCGCGGGGGTGGCGAGCCGGAGCGGCCCGATCTCGGCCTCGGCACGCGCGCACTCGGCGACGCGATCGGCGTAGGCGGAGCCCTCGAGCGTGCGTGGCGCGACGAAGCGGACGACCACCGAGACCCCGTCCGGCACGGGCAGGTGGCGGACCTCGAGCGAGTGGCAGTCGATCAGCGTCGCGTGGCCCGCGTTCGCCGATGCGATGCACAGCTGGTCCATGATCCCGGTGGGCACGCCGGTGGCGGCGTGCTCCGCTCGGCGCGCGGCCATTGCCAGTGCGACGGGTTCGGGGTCGGCCCCGAGTGCGAGCGCCGTCGCGACGAGCAGCGCCGCGCTCGACGACAGTCCACTGCCGATCGGAATCGTGGTCGAGACGGATCCTTCGATGCCGGTCGTCGCGTGCAGTTCGCGCGCCATTGCGGCGACGTACCTGGCCCAGCGCGGCTCGATGGACGATGGCTCGACGTCGACGGGGAGCGGCACCGACGCCGGGGCGGGCTCGTCGGTCGAGGCGAGCTCGATGCGCCCCGGTCGCGGCGCGCACTCGATGACGGTCCAGCGGTCGATGGCCATCGGCAGGACGAGGCCGCCCGTGTAGTCGGTGTGGTCGCCGATCAGGTTGACGCGCCCCGGTGCGCGGACGACGACCCGTGTCACGTGGGGAAGTGTGCCACGACGCCGCGAAATCGGGACGAAGGTGCGCGCAGGGCCGTTCGTAGATTCATCGCCGTGGCGAGGCGCGCGGCGCGGACGGCGGCTGCGTGGTGTGCGGTCGCGGCACTCAGTGCGGTCGCCGCGGCCGCGATCGCCGCGACCGTCGACCTGCGGTGGACGGTGCGGGACGGCGGTTCCCGGGGAGCCGCGGGTGCACCGCCCGACGAATCGACGGTGCCGGTCTCCCCGACGGTCGTCACGGTCGAGGGTCCCTCGGGCCCGCGTGGCGCGCCCGGCCCCGTCGGTCCGCAGGGCGACCCGGGCCCTGCCGGAGCCCGGGGTCGACGCGGAGGGACGGGACCGATGGGGCCCCTCGGTCCTGCCGGTGCAGTGGGCCCCGCTGGTCCTGCCGGTGCAGTGGGCCCCGCCGGTGCCGTGGGGCCCGCGGGAGCGACCGGCCCCGCCGGCCCTGCAGGTCCTCCTGGTCCGAAGGGGGAGACGGGTGAGACGGGTGAGACGGGTCCGCCAGGTACGCCCGCACCGTCGTGGTACGGCTCGTTCTACGACACGACCACGCAGTCGGCGCCCGCCGCCACCGCCACCGCGATGCGACTCAACCAAACCTCGATCAGCAACGGCGTCTCGATCGCCGGCGGCACGTCCATCTCGATTGCGAACGCCGGCGTCTACGACATCCAGTTCTCCGCGCAGATGCGCAAGGACTCCGCGTCCTCCGCGCAGCTGGACATCTGGCTCCGGCTCGTGCGCGGCGGCTCGGCCGTCGACGTGCCGGATTCGAACACCAGCGTGCTGCTCGGGGCGACCCGAAAGTTCGTCGCAGCCTGGGACTTCATGGTCGCGGCCGAGTCGGGCGACCAGTACCAACTGATGTGGTCGACCGACGATCCGACGATGGTCGTGCTCTACCAGCCGCCGCAGACGGGGCCGGTCCGGCCCGCCACGCCGTCGGTGATCGTCACCGTCGTGCAGGCTGGCTGAGGCGCCGGTGCCGCAGGGTGTGGCCGACGATCTGCAGCCCGTACCGGATGCTGTTCACGTGGCTGATCTCCTCGCCGTAGTACGTGGGGATCGGCACCTCGGCGAAGCGCTTGCCGGCGGCGAGCAGCTGCAGGATGATCTGCGTGTCGAAGTCGAACTCGTCGGAGTTGGCGTGGAAGTCGACCGACCGCAGCGCGGACACCAGGTAGGCCCGGTAGCCGGTGTGCCACTCGCTCAGGCGGGCGCCGGTCAGGGCGTTCTGCAGGGTGGTGAGGGCGATGTTGCCGGCGAACTTGTAGAGCGGCATGCCGCCGCGCAGCGCGTCGAGGCGCCGCATCATCCGCGAGGCGAGCACGGCGTCGGCCACCCCGCGGTCCAGTGGCGCGACGACCTCCTCGAGGCGCTCCGGCGCATACTGCCCGTCCCCGTGCAGCAGCACGACGGCGTCCATTCCATTGTCGATCGCCCACTGGTATCCGTGCTTCTGGTTTCCGCCGTAGCCGAGGTTGACGGGGTGGCGGATCACGGTGATCGGCAGGGACGACGTCGACTGGTACTGCACCACGACGTCGTGGGTGCCGTCCGTGCTGGCGTCGTCGCAGACGAGCACGGACGAGATTCGGGGCACGAACCCGGCCGGGATGCGGTCGAGCACCTCGCGGAGCGTCGCCTCGGCGTTGTACGCCACGACGACGACGGCGATGCGGAGCGGCGCCACGTGCGGTCCTAGTCCCAGAAGGTCTTGGTGGGGACGTCGCACGGCCCGAGGTCGTAGATCGTGCCGGTCGGATCGTCGAAGACCACGGGCGTCATGTCGGGGATGTTGTCCTGCACCTGGAAGCCCTTGTACCACACGGCATAGCGGTGTCGGCAGGTGCGCGGTTCGTCGGGCTGCCACGGATCGAAGACGGGCCACGCGTCGACCGCCGCTGCGAGCTGCTGCGGGGCGTTGCTGAACAGGCCGCTGGTGTCGGGAAGGGCGCGGGCCGCGCGGTGCAGGTCGAGGTTGCGGAAGCCCGTCGTCGACATGTGGCGGCCGTCGCGCCCGAACGCGACCGCGTCGCGCACCGACACGGTGGCGTGCACCGCGAGCAGGAGGGCGGCGGCCCCGGTCGCGGCGATCGCGGGACGGCGCAGGCCCGCGAGCGCGCGGTCGGCGACCACGACGAGGGCGACGACGAGCGGTGCGAGCACGGGCGACATCATCCGCGTGTCGAGGAGCCCGAGCTCCACGTGCACGTACCGCCACGCGGAGAATGCCAGGTAGATGGCGACGGTGCCGCCGGCAGTGGCGACGGTGGCGAGCGCGGCACCGTGGCCGCTGCCTCGCCGACGGGCCAGCAGCCAGCCCGCGGCACCCGCCGCGACGAGCAGCGCGATCGCGACCGCCGCTCCGCGGGCCGGGAACGGGTAGTCGGACCACTGCTGCCACTGCATGGCGTCGAACGGCTGCGCGCTGGCGAAGCCGCCGAGGGTCGCCGCGCCGTTCAGGCCCGCGTCGGCCAGCGTGCCGCCCCCGGCCTGGCGGGCGCCGGTGAGCGTGCCGTCGATGCGCGCGTTGCGGGCGAGCCACCACCACGCCACCGGCAGCGTCGCGACGACGGCTGCGCCGTTCAGTGCCGTCGCCCGAAGCCATCCGCGGGCGTCCCTGTCGGCCAGCAGCGAGCCCGCCGCGATCGGCGCGGCGAACACGGGGCCCACGTATCGCACGAGGAACAGCGCGGCGAAGAGCGCGGCCAGCACGGGGTACTTGGCGGCGTGCCGGATCCCGAGTCCGACCGCCATGGCCCCCATCACGAGCGCGATGAAGGCGGGTTCGCTCCATGCCATGGACCACTGCCACAGGAGGGCGGGGCTCACCGCCACCGCAAGGGCGGCGACAGCCGTCGCGGTGCGCGACGCGACGCGCCGCACGACGACGGCGGTGCACGCGACGGTCGCCACTGCCGCCGCGAGGTTGGCGACGAGGAGCGACCAGTTCGTCGGTGCGCCGAGCCGCTGCAGTCCCGCGAGGATCGCGGGGTAGCCCGGCGGGCGGATGGTCATCGGGCGCGCGGTGACGTCGAGCACCCCCCGCCCGTCCGCGAGCGACCTCGACGCAGCCACGTAGTCGGCGGAGTCCCAGCTCCAGCTGACGCCGGTGCGGTTGGCGACGAGGACGAGCACCGCGGCGACCACGCAGGCGAGGACGGGGGCGGCGAGGCCACCGGTGACCCGACGAAGTGCGGCTACCTGCACGGTGTGAGGCTACAAATCGCTGCCCACGACTTGGGCTAGAACTCTCCCCGTGACCACGTCGATCCTCGGAACCCGCGTCGCCCGTACCGAGGATCCCGACCTCGTCCGCGGCGGGGCCCGCTACGCCTACGACCTGCGACGGGAGGGCCTGCTGCACGCGGTCTTCGTCCGCTCGGAGCTGCCCCATGCCCTGCTGCGCGGGGTCGACGCCGATGGCGCGCGCTCGATGCCAGGTGTCGTGGGCGTGTACCTCGCCGCAGACCTCGGCCTGCCGGCGATGCACACGCTGGTGAAGATCGACGGTGCGCTCCTCCGCCCGCCGTTGGCGACCGACCGGGTGCGCTTCGTGGGCGACATCGTCGCGGTGGTGGTGGCGGACACCGAGGCGCAGGCGCGCGACGCCGCTGCGGCCGTCGTCGCCGACCTCGACCCGCAGGAGCCGGTCGTCGATCCGGAGGCTGCGCTCGCCGACGGTGCGACGCTGCTGTTCCCCGTGCACGGCTCGAACGTCGCCGTCCGCAGCAGCTCCGCGTCCATCGACGCGGTGCTCGGGTCGTGCGACCGCGTGGTGCGCGGACGGTTCGTCAACCAGCGCATCGCGATCGCGCCGCTCGAGACGCACGCCATCCTCGCCGAGCCGTCCGATGACGGGCGCCTGCTCGTGCACCCGTCGTCGCAGCAGCCCCACACGTTCCGCCGGCTGCTCGCCGAGTCCATCGGCGTCGCCGAGGAGTCCATCCGCGTCGTGACGCCGCAGGTCGGCGGCGGCTTCGGGGGGAAGGTGGGCATCGCCTCCGAGCACGCCGTCGTCGCCGCGCTCGCGCTCCGCCTGGGCAGGCCGGTGCGGTGGATGGCGACGCGCAGCGAGGACCTGGGCGGGGGCTTCCACGGACGGGGACAGATCCAGTGGGTCGAGCTCGGGTGCTCCCACGACGGCCGGCTGCGGGCGATCCGCGCCTCGATCGTGTGCGAGGCAGGTGCCTACCCGGGCATCGGTGCGCTGCTGCCGTTCGGCACGCGCAGCATGCTGCAGGGCGTCTATACCTTCGAGGCGGCGCAGTGCGAGATCGCATCCGTCGCCACGAACACCGCACCGACAGGTGCCTACCGCGGCGCGGGACGGCCCGAGGCCGCGGCGCTCATCGAGCGCGCCGTGGACATGGCCGCCGACGAGCTCGGCATCGACCCGCTGCAGCTGCGGCTCGACAACCTGATCCCGAGCGGCTCGTTCCCGTACACGACGCTGACGGGGTCGACGTACGACTCGGGCGACTACGCCCTGCCGCTCCGCGAGGCGGCCCGGATCGCCGGCTACGACGGCTGGCGCGACGAGCAGCGCCGCCGCCGCGAGGCGGGCGACCCGGTGCTCGTCGGCATCGGGGTCGCGGCCTACGTGGAGATCACGGCGGGAGGCGAGAGCTCCGAGTACGCGCGGGTCGAGGTGCACGTGGACGGCACCGCGACCGTGCACGCGGGCACGTCGTCGCACGGCCAGGGGCACCAGACGGCGTACGCGATGATCGTCAGCGAGGCGACGGGCATCCCGGTGGACCGCATCGTGCTGGCCCCGGTCGACACCGACCTCGTGCGCAGCGGCGGCGGCACCGCGGGATCCCGGTCCATGCAGCTCGGTGGCTCCGCCGTGAAGAAGGCGAGCGACCTGCTCGTCGACAAGGCCCGGTTCCTCGCGGCCTCGGTGCTCGAGGCCGACCCGGCGGACGTGGTGCTGGATGGCGGCTCGTTCGCGGTGCGGGGCGTGCCGTCGCGCGCGCTCGACTGGGCGGTCCTGGCCCGTGCGGCGTCGACGGACGAGCACCGTGCGGCAGCCGACACCGGCGACGGGCTCGCGGGACTCGCCGCCCACCTCGACTTCGACCAGGGGGCGACCACCTTTCCGTTCGGGGCCCACGTGAGCGTCGTGGAGGTCGACTCGGAGACGGGTCGCGTCCGGGTGCTGCGCCACGTGGCGGTGGACGATTGCGGCCGGGTCATCAACCCCGCCCTCGTGGAGGGGCAGCAGCACGGCGGCATGGCCGCGGGCATCAGCCAGGCGCTGTACGAGGAGATCCGGTATGACGCCGACGGGAACCTCGTGACCTCGACCTTTGCCGAGTACGCCTTCCCGTCCGCGGCCGAGTTCCCGTCGTTCGACGCCGTGTCCACCGAGACGCCGACCCCGCTGAACCCCCTCGGGGCCAAGGGCATCGGGGAGGCGGCCACGATCGGCAGCACTCCGGCGGTCCAGAACGCGGTGGTCGACGCCCTGTCCCATCTTGGCGTCCGGCACCTCGACCTGCCCTGCACGGCCGAGCGGGTGTGGCGGGCGATCGAGGATGCGCGGGCCGGAACCCTTCCCGACCCGTGGCGGGAGCGCCCGGCGGTGTTCCTGGCCGGCACCACCGCGGGCGCGTCGGTCGACGAGGCGACGGCCCGGGCAGCCGACGGCATCTAGCACCCGAGGCAATGGGTCCCCTGAGCGGCCCATCCACGTGCCGGGAATGCCGCGCTCGGCATGGAGAAGGCGCACAGGCGTTCGGTAGGATCTCCAGTTGATCCGTGGCACCCTGCCGCGGTTCATCACACCCACACGGGGGAGAAACCAACACATGAGAAAGACCAACGCACGTCGCGTCGGCGTTCTCGTCGCTTCGCTGTCGCTCGTCGCGGCAGCCTGCGGCGGCGGCGACGACACGACGGAGGAGGCGACGGACGACACGGCTGCGGCCGCGGAGTGCGCCGTCACCTCGCTGAACATCGGGACGATCCTTCCGGTCACCGGAAGCCTCGCCTTCCTCGGACCACCGGAGGTCGCTGCCTCCGGCTTCGCCGTTGAGGACATCAACGCGGCCGGCGGCGTGCTCGGCTCCGACGTCACCCTCCAGCAGGGCGACTCGGGCGACACCTCGACCGACCTCGCCAACACCGAGGTCGACCGTCTGCTCGCCGGTGGCGCGCAGGTCATCGTCGGTGCCGCCTCGTCGGCCGTGTCCAAGACCGTGATCGACAAGATCACGACCGCGGGCGTCGTGCAGTTCTCGCCGGCCAACACGTCGCCGGACTTCACGACCTACGACGACAAGGGCCTCTACTTCCGCACCGCTCCGTCGGACCTCCTGCAGGGCCGCGTGCTCGCCAACCTCGTCATCGAGGGTGGCAGCACCAGCGCCGCAGTGATCTTCCGCCAGGAGTCGTACGGCCAGGGCCTGGCCGACTCGTTCAAGGAGAACTTCGAGGGTGCAGGCGGCACGGTTTCGGCCTTCGTCGCGTACGCCCCCGAGGCTGACACCTTCGACGCCGAGATCGACCAGATCGTCACCGCCAACCCGGATGCGATCATCGTCATCGGCTTCGCCGAGTCCGGCACGATCGTGACCACCATGCACGAGCGTGGCGTCGGCCCGACCTCCAAGAAGGTCTACGGCGTCGACGGCAACATCGCGGGCATGCTCGAGGTCGTCACCGACCCGACCATCCTCGCCGGCATGAGCGGCACGACCCCGTCGGTCGACCTCAAGTCGATCTCCGACTTCACCGCCCGCCTCGATGCGGCCGGCGTGGACGGCGTGTACGACTACGGCGCAGAGACCTACGACGCGATCGTCATCTCGGCCCTCGCGGCTGAGATCGCGGGCTGCGCCGACGGCGTCTCGATTGGTGGCCAGATCAATGGCGTCACCAAGGACGGCGAGAAGTGCACGACCTACGCTGACTGCCTCGCGCTGGTTCAGGCCGGCACCGACATCGACTACGACGGCCTCGGTGGCCCGTACGAGTTCGTCGATGCAGGCGAGCCCGCAGCGGCCAGCTACCGGATCATCACCTACGGTGAGGCTGGTCCGGACACGGCGCTCGACAAGTACGTCTTCGCCAGCTAGTCCAGTTTCCGTCTGACGGAGGCCCCCGGTCGGTTCGCCGGCCGGGGGCCTTCGCAATTGACGGGGTAGTTCGGGGGTCCGGGCCGTCGACGCGTGGCGCGGCGCTGCCCGGTCGCGGCCGGCGCTCCGCCTAGGAGGCGAGGGAGCCGAGATACAGCTCGACGACCTTGGGGTCGTTGAGCAGATTGGAGCCGGTGTCGGTGTAGGCGTTGCGGCCCTGGTCCAGCACGTAGCCGCGGTCGCAGATCTGCAGGCAGCGCCGCGCGTTCTGCTCGACCATCACCACCGACACGCCCGTCTGGTTGATCTCGCGGGTGCGCAGGAACACCTGGTCCTGGAGCATGGGGGAGAGTCCGGCGGACGGCTCGTCGAGCAGCAGCACCTCCGGCTTCATCATGAGGGCACGGCCCATGGCGAGCATCTGGCGCTCCCCGCCGGAGAGCGAACCAGCCCGCTGGTTCCGGCGCTCGGCGAGGCGCGGGAAGAGACCGAGGATGACGTCGGTCTGCGACGCCACCTCTGCCTTGCGCAGGTAGCAGCCCATCTCGAGGTTCTCGAGGATGGAGAGCGATGGGAAGACGTTCTCCCGCTGGGGCACGTAGCCGATGCCGCGCGCGACGAGCTCGTGGGCCTTCATGCCGAGCACCGAGTCGCCGCGGTGGACGATGGAGCCCTCGCGGACCTTCAGCAGCCCGAAGATCGCCTTCAGGAGCGTCGACTTGCCGGCTCCGTTCGGCCCGATGATGCCGACGATCTCGCCGGCGTTGAGCGTGAGGGAACAGCCGTTGAGGATGTCCACCCCGGGCACGTAGCCGGCGCGGACCTCGTCGGCGCGCAGGATCTCCTGTCCGCTCATTGCGCTCCACCCCCGTCGGATTCCGTGCCGCGGTGGGTGCCCAGGTAGGCGTCGACCACGGCCCGGTTGGTGCGGATCTCCTCGGGGGTTCCCTCCGCGATGACCCGGCCCTCGGACATCACGATCACGCGGTCGGCGATCTCGCGCACCACGTCCATGTTGTGCTCGACGAACACCACGGTGCGGCCCTCGTCGCGCAGCGACTTGATCGGCTCCAGCAGGCTCTGGGCGAGGGCCGGGTTGACGCCGGCCATGGGCTCGTCGAGCATGATCACCTGCGGGTCGGTCATCATCGCCCGTGCGAGCTCGAGGAGCTTGCGCTGGCCGCCCGACATGGTTCCCGCGAACTCGTCGCGCATGTGGCCGAGATTGAACCGCTCCAGAAGGGCGTCGGCGCGCCGCTCGATCGCGGCCTCCTGGTCGGCCCACAGTCCCCGGAAGAGGGCGACGAAGAAGTTCTCGCCGCGCTGGCCGAGCGCGCCGAGCTTGAGGTTCTCGAGCGTGGACATCTTGGACAGCACCTTGGTCAGCTGGAAGGTGCGGACCATGCCCTTCGCGGCGAGGCGGTGGGGCGGCATGCCGGTGATGTCCTCGCCGTCGAGCTCGATGGTTCCAGAGTCGACCTTGTCGAAGCCGGAGAGGAGGTTGAAGAACGTCGTCTTGCCCGCGCCGTTGGGGCCGATCAGGGCGGTGATGCGGCCCTTCGGGATGACGATGCGCTCCACGTCGACGGCCTTCAGGCCGCCGAAGGTCTTGACCACGCCGGTTGCGCGGATCGCGACGGCGTCAGCGGCGGTCAAGGGCCATCTCCTCGCGCGATCCGAAGATTCCCTGCGGGCGGTACCGGGCCAGCAGCAGCAGGCCGAGGCCGACGAGGATGAAGCGGAGCATGCCGATGTTGAAGTCGGAGAGGTTGATCCACGACTCGAGGTTCGTCCGCGTGCCGGCAGGCAGCTGGCGGAGCGTGTTCTCCACGAACACGATGATGGTCCAGTAGATCATCGAGCCCACGATCGGCGACCACACCCGGCCGGGGCCGCCGATGATGAGGATCGCCCAGATCGTGAAGGTGATGACCGGGTTGAAGGTGTCGGCCTGCACCGATGCCTTCTGGATGACCTGGAGGAGGCCGGCGAGGGCGCCGATGAGGCCGCCCAGCATGAGCGACTGCATCTTGTAGGAGTAGGCGTTCTTGCCGAGCGCACGGGCGGCATCCTCGTCCTCGCGGATCGCCCTGAGCGCGCGCCCCCAGGGCGACTTCATGAGCTGCGACACCAGCAGCGTCACGGCGACGAGCACGATCCAACCGACGACCAGCATCCAGACGTCGCGGCCGAGGAACTTGAACGGTCCGAGCCGGTAGAAGTCCCCGAGTTCGAACGGGCTGAGGTCGTAGAAGGGCTTGGCGAAGGCGTCGATGCCCTCGGCGCCGCCGGTCACCGGCTTCATGACGCGCGACCGCGCGACGATGCGGATGGTCTCGGAGGCCGCGATGGTCACGAGCGAGAGGTAGTCGGCCCGCAGCCGCAGGGTCGGCAGACCGAGGATCAGGGCGAGGACCGCGCCGTAGACGAAGGTGAAGAGCAGGCCCACCCAGAACGACCAGCCGAACCAGAACACGGTGATGCCCATGCCGTAGGCGCCGGCCGCCATGAAGCCGACCTGGCCGAAGTTCATGAGGCCCGTGTAGCCGAAGTGGACGTTGAGCCCGACCGCGGCCAGCGCGTACACCACGACCTCCGGTCCGATCATCGCGGACAGGGTCCGCTCGAGGATGAATCCCCAGTCCATGGCGCTACCCGATCCTCTCGCGGCGGCCGAGGATGCCCTGCGGCCGCACCATGAGGGCGACGACCAGCACGAGCAGCGCGACCATGTTCTTCAGCTCCGAGTCGATGACCAGTGTCGAGAGGTTGATGGCGACGCCGACGATCAATGCGCCGACCAGCGCGCCGAACGCGGTGCCGAGTCCGCCCAGCGTGACGGCGGCGAAGACGAGGAGGAGGATCCGGAAGCCGAGGTCCCACTTGACCTGCTCGAAGCCGAAGAACGCACCCGACAGCGCCGCGAGCGCCGCACCGAAGATCCACACCTGCGAGATCACCCGTTCGACGTCGATGCCGGACGCCTCCGCGAGGTCCTTGTTGTCGGACACTGCGCGCATGGCGCGCCCCGTGCGGGTCCTGAGCAGCACCCAGCCGACGACGAGGAGGACCACCACCGAGACGGACATGGCGACCATGTCCTTCTGCGTCAGTTCGAGGCCGAGGAACGTCGAAGCCCGCTGCGCCGAGTAGTCCCGGTAGGTGCGGAACTTGCCGGTGAACAGGTAGACGAACACGTACCGCAGGAGGATGGATCCTCCAATGGTCATCAGCATCTGGGCGAGGAGGCTGACACCCGAGTGCCGCGCCGGCCGGAACACCCACCGGTTCATGGCCCAACCGAGCACGCCGCCGGACAGCATGCCGAGGATGGTCGCGAAGATGAAATTCACCCCGTCGCCGAACGGACCCGGCAGCGGCGCCAGGAATCCGATCACCCCTGCGAGCCCGTAGAAGTTGAAGAAATAGGTCATGAGCGCACCGAACGAGACGAGTTCTGCGTGGGCGAAGTTGACGAGTCCCGTGGTGCCGAAGATGAGCGAGAGCCCGATCGCCGCCATCGCGAGGTAGAGGCCGAGCTTCAGGCCCTCGAGGGTCAGCTGGAAGAAGCGGCGGGCCGACACCGAGGATTCGGTCGTCACGACCGTGTCCCCCTCGATCAGCGGGAAGATCACGCGCTTGTCGCCATCCTGGCTGACGGTCGTGGCGAGCGGGTTGCGATCCGGGGCCTTGAGGCCCACGCCGTCCGGCAGGGTCGCGACGTCGAGCTCGACCTCGTAGTCGCCGGGAGCCGGCACCGGGATGCGGAAGGAGCCGTCCTCGGCAGTCGTCGCCTCGCCGGCACCGACGACGGAGATGACCACGCCCGCGATCGGACTCTTCGACCCGTCCGCCTTGACGATCTCGATCGTGCCGACTACGCCGAGACCGGCCGCATCCGCACCGTCGGCGACGGTGGACGTGGTGGTGTCGGATCCGTCGGCGGCTGCCGACACGGGCGACGCGAGCATCAGCGCGGCACCGACGGCGGCGGGGCATGCGAGGAAGGTCAGGGCCGTCGCGCGGCGCCAGCCGCGTGCCGATCCCCTGATGCGCAGCATTCGCGTGACTGTATCCGAGGAACCCGATGACCGTCCCGACCGGTCGGCAAGGAGACCATCGGTAGCATCGCGCCGTGGCACGGGGGTGGTTCGAGACCGTCGCGATCGCCCGTGAGCGGGCCCGGCGCCGGCTGCCCTCGTCGGTGTTCGGGGCGCTCGTTGCCGGAGCGGAGAAGGGCGTGTCGGCCTGTGGCAACGAGGGATCGTTCGATCCCATCGCGTTCGCCCCGAGGCTCGCCGACCTCCCCCCGTCGCGGGACCTCTCGAGGACGTTCATGGGCATGCACCTGTCCATGCCGGTCGTGATCTCCCCGACCGGCGTGCAGGCGGTCCATCCGGAAGGCGAGGTCGCGGTCGCCCGGGCCGCCGCGGCGCGCGGGATCGCCATGGGGCTGAGTTCGTTCGCCAGCAAGCCGCTGCGCGACGTCGTCGCCGCCAATCCCGACACGATGTTCCAGGTGTATTGGCTGGGCGGCCGCGACGCGCTGCTCGAGCGGCTCGCGCTCGCACGGGCGGCCGGCGCACGGGGATTGATCCTCACGCTCGACTGGTCCTTCTCGCACGGGCGCGACTGGGGCAGCCCGTGGATTCCCGAGCGGATCGACCTGCGGTCGGCGGTCCGCCTCGCGCCGCAGGCGCTGTCCCGCCCGCCGTGGCTGTGGTCGTTCGTGCGCGCCGGCCGGTTGCCGGACCTGACCGCTCCGAACATGGCGCGCCCCGGCTCGCCGGCGCCGACGTTCTTCGGTGCCTATGGCGAGTGGATGCAGACGCCGCCGCCGACGTGGGACGACGTGGCGTGGCTCCGGTCGCAGTGGGACGGTCCGTTCATGGTGAAGGGCGTGTGCAGGGTGGACGACGCGCGCCGGGTCGCCGACCTCGGCGCGACCGCCCTGTCCGTCTCGAACCATGGCGGGAACAACCTCGACGGGACGCCGTCGCCGATCCGTGCGCTCGCCGCAGTGGTCGACGCAGTGGGCGATCGCATCGAGGTGGCCATGGATGGCGGCGTGCGGCGGGGAAGCGACGTGGTGAAGGCGCTCTGCCTCGGTGCGCGCGCCGTCATGATCGGCCGCGCCTACCTGTGGGGACTCGCGGCGA
>JAGWXX010000016.1 GCA_018969685.1 Acidobacteriota bacterium
CGAGATGGTGCACGCCGCCCGGGGCGTGCACGACGCGATCGTCGTCAATCCCGGGGCATTCACGCACTATGCGTGGAGCATCCACGACGCGCTGGCCGCGTTCGACGGCGTGGTCGTCGAGCTGCACCTCTCGAACCCGGCGAACCGGGAGGAGTGGCGACACACGAGCGTGGTGTCGCCGGTGGCCGACGGCGTCATCGCCGGATTCGGCGCGGCGGGGTACCGGCTCGCGGTGCGCGCCGTGGCCATGCTGCTCGAGGCGTGAACGTCCGGGTGCCGGTCCGGGTCGCGGGCCGGGCGTCGCGCGCCTGGGAGTCCGTTGCAGGGTCGGGGGTCGCCGCCGTGTTGGTCGTCGATCCGCTCGACATCCGCTGGCTCACGGGATTCACCGGATCGGCCGGCGTCGTCGTGCTCGGCCCCCTCCCCGTCCTCGTGGTGGACGGACGGTACGGCGAGCAGGCGGCGGAGGAGACGTCGGCATCGGGGTGCGCCGCCGCGGTGGTCGTGGCGCAGCACGGCTCGACGGTCGACGACGAGGCGGTCCGGCTCGTCGGGGGTGCGGTGGGCTTCGATCCTGCCGTCACGACCGTGGCCAGGACGGCGCGGTGGCGGGCGGCCGGCGCTCGGTCGCTCGTCGAGGTCGGCGGCTTCGCGGCGATGCGGATGGTGAAGGAGCCCGACGAGCTCGCACGGATCGAGCGGGCAGCCGCCATCACCGACCGCGCGCTCGCCCTCACCGAGGTGCGTCCCGGCGCGACGGAGGAGGACGTCCGCAATCGCCTGGAGGAGTCGATGCGGCGCGAAGGTGCGGACGGACCCGGGTACGGCACGATCGTCGCATCCGGTCCGAACTCCGCGCTGCCGCACCACCGTCCGACGTCGCGGGACATCCGGCTCGGCGACGCGGTGGTCATCGACGCGGGTGCGGAGGTCGACGGCTACCGCTCCGACATGACCCGGACGACGGGAGTCGGCGCCGTCGATCCGATCCTCGCGTCCTGGTGGGAGATCGTCGCCGAGGCGCAGGAGGCGGGTGTTGCCGCCGTCCGGCCCGGTGCGACGGGTGACGACGTCGACCGCGCGGTCCGGCTCGTCCTCGACCGGCACGGCGTCGGGGAGTGGTTCGTGCACGGGACGGGGCACGGCGTCGGACTCGCGATCCACGAGGGCCCGTGGCTCCGCCGCGGATCCATCGACGTCCTCGAGGAGGGCATGGTGGTCACCGTCGAGCCAGGGCTCTATCGTAGGGACGTCGGCGGCGTGCGCATCGAGGACCTGCTCGTCGTGACCCGGACCGCAAGCCGCCACCTGACCCATTCCCCGAAGGACGCACCATGCCCGCAATCAGCACCAACGACCTGAGGAACGGCATCACGCTGAACCTCGACAACGCGCTGTTCACCGTCGTCGAATTCCAGCACGTCAAGCCCGGGAAGGGCGGTGCGTTCGTCCGCACCAAGCTCCGCAACCTCCGCACCGGCAACGTGCTGGAGCGCACGTTCAACGCCGGCGTGAAGGTCGAGCAGGCCATCCTCGACCGCCGCGACATGCAGTTCCTCTACAAGGACGGGGACGACTACATCTTCATGGACACGGAGACGTACGACCAGCTGCCGATCAAGCCGGTGGCGCTCGGCGACGCCGCCGACTACCTCGTCGAGAACGCGGTCGCGCAGATCGCGACGTACCAGGGCGACATCGTGACGGTGGAGATCCCCGCCTCGGTGGAGCTCACGATCGCCCAGACCGAGCCCGGCGTCCAGGGCGACCGCGTGTCCGGCGCGCGCAAGCCGGCCACGCTCGAGACGGGCAAGGTCGTGCAGGTCCCGTTGTTCGTGAACATCGGCGACCGCGTCAAGGTCGACACCCGCACCGGCGACTACATCACGCGCGTCTGACATGTCGCGACCCGGACGTCGCGGGTCCGAGGCCCGGGAGCGGGCGCTGCACCTGCTGTACGAGGCGGAGATCGCGGGCCTCGACCCCGTGGAGGTGGTCGACCGCCAGGTCGTGCCGGTCGACGAGCAGACGGCGCGCATCGTCGGCTCGGTCGCGCGCAATTCGCCGACGATCGGGGCGATGGTGTCGGAGGAGCTCGTCGGCTGGACGCTGGAGCGCCTGTCGACGATCGACCGGCTGGTCATGTTCATCGCCACGGCCGAGCTGCTCGATGCCGACGGCCCGCCGGTCGCGGTGATCCTCAACGAGGCGGTCGAACTGGCGAAGCGGTACTCCACCGACGACGCCGGCCGGTTCGTCAACGGGGTGCTCGCGGCGGTGGCACGGTCGGCGAGGCCCGCGGCGTGAGGCTCCGCGCGTCGTGGCAGGCCGCGGTGGTCGCGGCGATGGCCACGGCGTTCGCCGCCTACTTCGCGGTGCGGACGTCGCGCGTCCACTTCGGGCTCGGGACGTCGTCGTACGACTTCGGGTTGTACGAGCAGGGCACGTGGCTGATGTCGCGCTTCAAGGACCCGTACGTCACGTTGATGGGTCGAAACCTCTTGGGCGACCACACGTCGCTCGTGCTCCTGCTGGTCGTGCCGCTCTTCTGGTTCGTCGGCTCCAGTGCCACGCTGCTCGTGGTGCAGGCGTGCGTCGTCGCCGCGGCGGCGGTCTTCGTCTACCTCGCGGCCGCGCACGTCCTCGACGGCGACCGCACGGGGGCGGCCGTCGTGGCCGCGGCGTACCTCGTGCACCCCGCGGTCTCGTGGACGGTGCTCGAGAACTTCCATCCCGACTCGTTCCTTCCGGTGGCGATCGCGGGGGCGATCTGGGCGGCGCTGCGCGGCCGGTGGGGGTGGTACTGGTGCTTCGTCGTCCTGGCGCTGTCGGTGAAGGAGGATGCGGCGGTCGTCATGGCCCTCGTCGGGGCGTGGGTCGCCCTCACCGGCGGGGACCGCCGGGGCCGCCTGCACGGTGCGGCCTCGTCGCTGATCGCGCTGGCCACGATGCTCGCGATGCTGTTCCTCGTCATGCGCACGCTCACGGGGGTCACGTTCCGGAACTCGTGGCGGGTCCCGTTCGGCGGCTTCGGCGGCCTCGTCAAGACGGCGTTCACCGATCCGCGCGCGGTGCTCGACCACTTCTCCTCCGACGGTCGCCCGTGGTACCTCTGGCAGATGCTCGCACCGACGGGCCTGCTCTTCCTCCGTGCCCCGATCCTCGCGGCGACGGCCGCGGGCGCCCTGTTCGTCAACGTCCTCAGCACGTTCTGGTACCAGTACCAGATCGGCTACCACTACTCGATCGGACCGGTCGTGCCGCTCGTGCTCGGCACCGCGTGGGCGGTGTCCCGCGTTCCGGTGCGCTGGCGGCGTGCCGCCATTGCTTGGGTCGCCGTGTCGGCTGCGGTGGCCGCATTCCTCTGGTCGCCGCTCCCCGGGTCGCGCAACGACGTGGCGACGTGGCCGCCGAGCCACCCGGTCGCGGTGGCGGCCCGGGAGATCCTCGACGCCGTGCCCGACGGCGCCTCCGTCGCGGCATTCCACTCGCTCACGCCCCACATCGCACGGCGCGAGGAGATCTGGTCCCTGCCGAACCCCTTCGTGCGCAACCTGTACGGCCCCGACGTCTTCTCGGGTGGCGACCGGTTGCCCGCGGCCGACCGCGTCGAATACGTGGTGATGCCGGCGAAGCCCGAGGAATCGCTCGCCGCCGTGTGGGTGCTCGAGTCGCCCGCGTTCGAGTTGGTCGCGCAGAACCGCTACTGGCTCGTCTTCCGCCGCCGGTAGGACCTGCTACGGTCCGGCCGGTCGTTAACTGGGTCCCGTGAGGCCCGGACGAAAGGAACGGGGTGACGGATCGTCCCGCCCTGCCGGGCGCGGTGGCAACGGGTGCCGACGTGGCCCGTGCCATCGGGCGCATCGCGCACGAGATCGTCGAGCGCAACCACGACGCCACGCGCCTCGTGATCGCGGGCCTGCAGCGCGGCGGCGTGTGGATCGCAGAGGAGCTCGGTCGCAGGCTCCCGGACATCGACCCCGGGCTCCCGGTCGTGGTGGGCTCATTGGACGTCTCGTTGCACCGCGACGACATCGACCGCCGTCCCGTGGCGGCGCTCAGCGCGACGACGCTCCCCGCGGACGTCGACGGCGCGACCGTGGTGCTCGTGGACGACGTCTTGTTCACGGGACGCACCGTGCGGGCGGCACTCGAGGCGCTCGTGGCCATGGGCCGGCCGCGCGCGGTGCAGTTGGCGGTGCTCGTCGACAGGGGCCACCGCGAATTGCCGATCCGGCCGGACTACGTCGGCAAGAACCTGCCGACCGGCCCGTCCGACGACGTGGAGGCCACCGTGGACGGGATCGTCGTGCACCGCGGAGCCGGATCGTGAGGCACGTGCTCGGCATCGGGGAGATCGGGTTGGAGCGCGCGGAGGCGATCCTCGCGCTCGTGCCGCGGATGGCCGAGGTGCGGTCCCGGAGCGTCCCCAAGGTCGCGGCACTCCGTGGCAGGACCGTCGCGATGCTCTTCCTCGAGGATTCGACGCGGACCCGCCTCAGCTTCGACGCCGCGGCGAGGGCGCTGTCTGCCGACACGATGACCTTCACGGCGTCCACCTCCAGCATGAAGAAGGGAGAGTCGCTGCGCGACACGGTCGAGACGATCTCGGCCCTCGGTCCGAACGCCCTCGTGGTCCGGCACAGGACGTCCGGCGTGCCGTGGCAGGTCGCCGCGTGGACGGAGGCGGCCGTGGTGAATGCGGGCGACGGCGCGCACGAGCACCCGACGCAGGCGCTGCTGGACGCGCACACCATCCGCGAGGCGCTCGCCACCGAGTCGCTCTCGGGCGTCAGGGTCGGGATCGTGGGGGACATCCGCCACAGCAGGGTCGCGCGCAGCAACGTCCGGCTGCTGCGCATGCTGGGCGCCTCGGTCGTCCTGGTCGCGCCGTCACCCCTTCAGCCGCCGGGCGTCGAGGGATGGGGCGTCGACGCGTCGTCGTCGCTCGACGACGTGATCGGCGGACTCGACGTGCTCTACCTGCTGCGCGTGCAGGCGGAGCGCATCACCGGCGGCGCCGCGCCCGACGCGGGCGAGTACGCACGGCGGTTCGGGCTCGACCATGCCCGGGTCCGCCGGCTCCGCCCGGGGGCGATCGTGATGCACCCCGGACCGGTCAACCCCGGGGTCGAGTCGTCGGTCGACCTCTCGCGCCTCCCGCAGTCGGTGGTCGGGCGGCAGGTGGCGAACGGCGTGCCCGTGCGCATGGCGGTGCTCCTCGACGCCCTCGCCGGTGCCGGTGCGGGGATGGAGGAGGAATGACGATCGCGCTGCGCGGCGGCACGGTGGTGACCGCGGATGGAGAGGTGCGGGCGGACGTCCTCGTGGACGGCGGGGTCGTGTCGGCGATCGGACCGTCGCTCCGCGGCGACGCCGAACTCGATGCAACGGGGTGCCACGTCCTCCCCGGCTTCGTCGACCTCCACACCCACCTGCGCGAGCCGGGGCGGGAGGAGGCGGAGACGATCGCGACCGGAAGCCGTGCGGGCGCGCTCGGCGGCTACACGGCGCTCGTCGCCATGCCGAACACCGACCCCGCGCAGGACTCGGTGACGACGGTCGAGTTCGTGCGGTCGCAGGGCCGGGCCGCGGGCCTGGTGGATGTCCTGCCGAGCGGTTGCATCACGGCGGGCCGCCGGGGCGAGCGCCTCGCGCCGCTCGCCGATCTCGCGGCGGCGGGGGTGACGCTCTTCACCGACGACGGCAACGGCGTGCAGGACGCGTCGCTGATGCGCAGGGCGCTGCTGGTTGCGCGCGACCTCGGCGTGGTGCTCGCGCAGCACTGCGAGGTCTCCTCGCTCACCGCGGGCGCGGTGATGGACGAGTGCGCCTGCTCGGGGGAGCTCGGTCTGCCGGGATGGCCCGCCGTCGCGGAGGAACTGATGGTGCAGCGCGACATCGACCTCGTCAGGGACACGGGCGGCCGCATCCACTTCCTGCACCTCTCGACGGCTCGCAGCGTGGCGCTCGTCCGCGCCGCGAAGGCCGAGGGCCTCGCAGTCACTGCGGAGGTCGCGCCCCACCACCTCCTGCTCGACCACGGTGCGCTGCGGTCGTTCGACCCCGTGTTCAAGGTGAATCCGCCGCTGCGCAGCCCGGCGGACGCCGCCGCCCTGCGCGAGGGCGTCCGAGACGGGACGATCGACGCGGTCGCGACCGACCATGCGCCGCACCCGGCGTGGAACAAGGAGGTCCCCTTGGACGAGGCGAGCCCCGGCATGCTCGGACTGCACGCCGCCCTCGGCGTCGTCGGCGCGGCGCTGTCGCCGTCGCCGATGGACGTCGCGCGCATGATGTCGTCGGCGCCCGCCAGGATCGCGGGACTCTCGCCGCGGCACGGCTCCCTGCCGGCGGTGGGAGGGGCCGCCAACCTGTGCGTGGCGGATCTCTCGGCACGGTGGACCGGTGGCGACCGTCCGACCGGCAGCAGGAGCGCGAACGACCCGTGGGTCGGCGTCCCGCTCGTCGGCGCGGTGCGGCACACCGTGTTCGGCGGCCGCGCGACGGTGGTGGACGGCGAGGTGCAGCAGTGACGCCCGCCGCCCTCGTCCTGGCCGACGGCTCCGTGTTCGAGGGAACCGCGATCGGCGCGCGGGCCGAGGTCTCGAGCGGCGAGGTGGTCTTCCATACCGGACTGTCCGGCTACCAGGAGGTCCTCTCCGACCCCTCCTACGCAGGTCAGGTCGTGACCTTCACGGCGTCGCACATCGGCAACTACGGCACGACCCCGTCCGACGACGAGTCGTCGCGGTGCCGCGCGCGGGGAGTGGTCGTGCGGGACCACTCGGCGGCGGCGAGCAACTGGCGGTCGACCGCGTCGCTCGACGAGTGGCTCCGGCAGGCCGGCGTCGCGGGCATCTCCGGTGTCGACACGCGCCGCCTCACGCGCATCCTGCGCGACCACGGCTCGGTGGGGGGCGCGTTCGGCACTGCGCCGCACGACGTGCTCCTCGCGGCGGCGACGGCCGAGCCGGGCACGGCGGGGGTCGACCTCGTCGCACAGGTGTCGGTCCGCGATCCCTACGTCGTCGGCGGCGGGCCGCGACGCGTCGTGGCGTACGACTTCGGCATCAAGCGCACCATCCTCGACTGCCTCGCGCCGATCGCCACCGTGACCGTGGTGCCGCACTCGACGACGGCCGACGAGGTGGTCGCGATGCGGCCCGACGGCGTGTTCCTGTCCAACGGCCCGGGCGACCCCGAGATGGTCGTCGGCGCCCCGGCCACGATCCGCGCGCTCCTCGACGCCGACATCCCGGTCTTCGGCATCTGCCTCGGACACCAGCTCCTCGCGCTGGCGCTCGGGGGGCGGACGTTCAAGCTGCCGTTCGGGCACCACGGCGCGAACCATCCGGTCCGGAACCTCGCCACCGGGGCCGTGGAGATCACGAGCCAGAACCACAACTTCTGCGTCGAGACCTCGAGCCTCGGCGGGACGGTGGCGGTGACCCACCTCAACCTCAACGACGGGACGAACGAGGGGATGCGCGTCGCGGATGCGCGGGCCTTCTCGGTCCAGTACCACCCGGAGGCAGGTCCCGGGCCGCACGACTCCCGCTACCTCTTCGCCGAATTCGACCGCCTCATGGGGAGCCGCTGATGCCGCGCCGCACCGATATCGAGACGATCCTGATCATCGGCTCCGGTCCGATCGTGATCGGACAGGCCTGTGAGTTCGACTACTCCGGGACGCAGGCGTGCCGCGTCCTGCGGGACGAGGGGTACCGGGTCGTGCTGGCCAACTCCAATCCCGCGACGATCATGACCGACCCCGACTTCGCGGACCGGACGTACATCGAGCCGTTGACCGCGGAGGTGCTGGAGGCGATCATCGCCAAGGAGCGGCCGGACGCGGTGCTGCCCACGCTGGGCGGGCAGACCGCGCTGAACCTCGCGATGGAGCTGCACGCACGGGGTTCGGTGGGCGTGCCCTCGACGCCCGAGCTCATCGGGGCGAACGCCGAGGCGATCGCGACTGCGGAGGACCGCGAGAAGTTCAAGGAGGCGATGATCGAGATCGGGCTCGCGGTGCCCGCGAGCGGCGTGGCGCACACGCCCGAGGAAGCCGACGACGTGCTCGCGAGGCTCGGCCTGCCCGTCATCATCCGCCCCGCCTACATCCTCGGCGGGCGCGGGACGGGGATCGCCTCGACGCACGACGAGTTCCGCAGGATCGTCCGCAACGGCCTCGATGCGAGCCCCATCCGCGAGGTGCTCATCGAGCGCTCCATCGCCGGGTGGAAGGAGTACGAGCTCGAGGTGATGCGCGACCGCGCCGACAACTGCGTCATCATCTGCTCGATCGAGAACCTCGATCCCATGGGCGTCCACACGGGCGACTCGATCACGGTGGCGCCGGCGATGACGCTCTCCGACGTCGAGTACCAGCGGATGAGGGACGCGGCGTTCGCGTGCATCCGCCGGGTCGGCGTGGAGACGGGCGGGTCCAACGTCCAGTTCGCGGTCGACCCGCGGACGGGCGAGCAGGTCGTCATCGAGATGAACCCCCGCGTCTCCCGGTCGTCGGCGCTGGCCTCCAAGGCGACGGGGTTTCCGATCGCGAAGATCGCGGCGAAGCTCTCGGTCGGCTACACGCTGGACGAGATCCCGAACGACATCACGCGCATGACGCCGGCCTCCTTCGAGCCGACGATCGACTACGTGGTCACGAAGATCCCCCGGTGGGCGTTCGAGAAGTTCCCCGGTGCGCCGCCGCACCTCGGCACCCAGATGCAGTCGGTCGGCGAGGCGATGGCGATCGGCCGCACGTTCGCCGAGAGCCTGCAGAAGTGCCTTCGGTCGCTCGAACTGGGCCGTCTCGGCCTGAACGCCGATCCCGCCGAGCGCGCGCTCGCGTCCAGGACGGACGAGGACCTGCTCGCTGCCATCGGCACCGCCACTCCCGACCGCATCTTCGAGGTCGGCGAGCTCCTCCGCCGCGGCGCGTCGACGGAGTCGGTGCACGCGGCCTGCCGGATCGATCCGTGGTTCCTCGAGCAGATGCGGGCCATCACCGACCTGCGCGGGTCGATCGAGGCGGCCGGTCCCGGCGTCCTCGACCGGCGCGCGTGGCGCCGCGCGAAGCAGATGGGCTTCTCGGACGCCCAGATCGCCCACCTCTGGTCCGTGACGGAGGAGGACGTCGAGGCGGAGCGCCGTGCCGCGGGGGTGGAGGTCGTCTACAAGGCGGTCGACACGTGCAGCGCCGAGTTTGCCGCGGAGACCCCGTACCTCTACTCCGCGTGGGAGGACGAATCGGAGGTGCGTCCGTCCCCCGTCCCCCGGGTGATCATCCTCGGCTCGGGTCCGAATCGGATCGGCCAGGGCATCGAGTTCGACTACTGCTGCGTGCACGCGAGCTTCGCCCTCCGGGACGCGGGATACGAGACCGTGATGGTCAATTGCAACCCGGAGACGGTGTCCACCGACTACGACACGTCCGACCGGCTCTACTTCGAGCCGTTGACGCGCGAGGACGTGCTGCACGTCATCGAGGCGGAGCGGCGCGCGTCGGGACTCGAGCCCAAGGTGATCGTGTCGCTCGGCGGGCAGACGCCGTTGAAGCTCGCGTCCGTCCTGCCGCCCGAGCTCGTGGCGGGCACGCCCCCCGAGGCGATCGACATGGCGGAGGACCGGGAGAAGTGGAACGCGCTGTGCGCGTCCCTCGGCATCCCGCAGCCGCCGGGCGGCACGGCCTTCGACGCCGACGGCGCGCGGGCGGTGGCGGCGCAGGTGGGGTTCCCGGTGCTCGTCCGTCCCAGCTACGTGCTCGGTGGCAGGGCCATGCGCATCGTGCACGACGTGCGCGAGCTGGACGCGGCGATGGCCGAGCTCGGCGAGATGGGGTCGCTCGGTCGGGAGGGAGGGCTCTCCTCCAGTCGTCCGGTCCTCATCGACCGGTTCCTCGACGACGCCACGGAGGTGGACGTCGACGCGATCCGCGACGCGACCGGCGAGGTGTTGATCGGCGGGATCATGGAGCACGTCGAGCAGGCGGGGGTCCACAGCGGGGACTCGGCCTGCGCGATCCCCCCGCCGACGCTGCAGCCGTGGGAGACCGAGGCGCTGGGCGCGTACACGCGGGCGATCGCCGGCGCGCTCGGCGTGGTGGGCCTGATCAACGTGCAGTATGCGATCGCCGGCGGACAGGTGCACGTGATCGAGGCGAACCCGCGCGCCAGCAGGACGGTCCCGTTCGTCGCCAAGGCCACCGGGGTCCCGCTCGTCAAGGTGGCGTCGCGCGTCATGCTGGGCGCATCGCTCGCGGAGCTGCGGACCGAGGGGCTGCTCCGCGAGCCGGCGACCGGATTCGTCTCGGTCAAGGAAGCCATGCTGCCGTTCTCCCGCTTTCCCGGCGTGGACACGGCCCTCGGCCCCGAGATGCGGTCGACGGGCGAGGTGATGGGGATCGCGCGGACCTTCGGACGGGCATTCGTCACGGCGCAGGCCGCGGTCGGTCTCGTCCTGCCGTCCGACGGCATGGTGTTCCTCTCGCTCGCCGACCGCGACAAGGCGGGAGGGCTGGTCGTCGCGCGCCGGCTGCGCGAGCTCGGCCTCGGCATCGCCGCCACCCGTGGCACGGCGGACCATCTCGCGCGGTTCGGCCACCGCGTCGACCGGACGGTGGCCAAGGTGTCGGAGCGCGGCGAGACGGCCGACGACGCCGTCGACCTGATCGCACGCGGCGAGGTGGCGTTCGTGATCAACACGCCACAGGGGCGGGGGGCGCAGACCGACGGCGAGGCGATCCGCCGTGCGGCGAACGTGCACCGCGTCCCGTCGGTGACGACGCTCCGTGCGGCGCTCGCGCTGGTGCAGGGCTACGCGGAGCGCGGCGACGAGCCGGTGGAGGTCGTGGCGCTGCAGGACTACCACGCGCGATGACCGTGTGGGCCGTCGGACGCGTCGGCTTGCGCAGCCCGGTCATGACCGCGGCGGGCACCGCGGGAACCGGCACCGAGCTCGCTGCATTCGGGGGCCTTGGCGACCTCGGCGCCGTCGTCGTGAAGTCGCTGGCGCCGTACCCGTGGGAGGGAAACCCGTCGCCGCGACTGGTCGGCGTACCCGGCGGAATGCTGAACGCCGTCGGGTTGTCGGGCCCGGGCATTCCGCGCTGGATCGAGCGCGATCTGCCCCTCCTCGAGCGCGAGGGCGCGACGGTCGTCGTGAGCGTGTGGGGGAGGACGGCCGACGAGTACGAGGATGCCGCCGTCCTGCTGGCGGACGTCTCCGCGCGGCTCGCCGCAGTCGAGGTCAATCTCTCGTGCCCCAACTTGTCGTCGGGGCAGGGCGCCTCGCACCCGATGTTCGCCCACGACCCGGCGATGTCGGCGGAGATCGTCCGGCGCATGGCCCGTGCGGGTCTCCCGGTGTGGGCGAAGCTGAGCCCCAACACGGACCGGCTGGTCGAGGTGGCGCGCGCAGTGGCGGACGAGGGGGCAGACGCGGTGACGCTCGTCAACACGGTCCGCGGAAGGGCGGTCGATCCGCGGACGGGCGCGGCGCTCCTCGGTGCGGGTAGTGGCGGGTTGTCGGGCCGGGCGATCCATCCGGTCGCGCTCCGGGCGGTCGCGGAGGTCCGGGCGGCGCTGCCCGAGATCGCCATCGTCGGCGCCGGCGGCGTCGTCGACGCCGACTCGGCGCTCGCCCTGCTCCGCACGGGGGCGGACGCGGTGCAGGTCGGCACGGCGACCTTTGCGGATCCCCGTGCACCGTGGCGGATCCAGCGCGACGTCATCCGTGCGCTGCGCCGGCACCCGCTCGGTGCTCGCGGTCGAAGCCGGACCTGACGCCGTCGGTAGCATCGCGTCGTGCCCGGACGAGTACTCGACGACCTGTCGGCGCTCAGGGCTGCGATCGCCGGGCGCATTGCGGGCGTCCGGGACGGAGCGATCGGACTGCGCGAGGCTCTCCAGCCGGCGGCCGACGAGTCGGTGGCCGCAGTCGCGTCCCGGTTCGTGTACGTGGTGAAGATCGTGGAGGCCGTGCCCGGCGTCGGGAAGGTCCGCGCGCGTCGCGCGCTCCAGGCCGTCGGTCTCGGCGAGCGCGACCGCGTCGGGGACCTGACCGCCGACGTCCGCGACGGTCTGCTGCGGGAGTTGGCGTGACCGAACCGCTCATCGTCGTCGTCTCGGGACCCGGCGGCGTGGGCAAGAGCACCATCGTCGGTCGGCTGGTGCAGCGCGATCCCCGGCTCTGGCTCAGCAGGTCGTGGACGACGCGCGATCGGCGGCAGGGCGAGCCCGACGATGCGTACGTCTTCGTGGACCGCGAATCGTTCGAGCGGCGCGTCGCCGCGGGCGGGTTCCTCGAGTGGACCGAGTTCCTGGGCAACCTCTACGGCACGCCCGATCCGGAGGCGCCCGCGGGGTGCGACATCGTGCTGGAGATCGAGGTCGATGGCGCGCAACAGGTGAAGCGTCGGCACCCCGGCGCCCTCATGCTCTTCGTCCTCCCCCCGACCCGCTCCGAGCAGGAGGTGCGCCTGCACCGCCGGGGGGATCCCGAGCACAAGGTGGCGGAGCGGCTCCGCAAGGCCGAGGAGGAGGAGCCCGTCGGCCGCGCGATCGCCGACCATGTGATCGTCAACTCCGACCTCGACGCCACGGTGGACGCGATGCTCGACCTCATCCATCGGGCGCGGCGGTCCCGGGCGGTAGGCTGACTCCCTGCCCGGAGGGAGTGCCGTGAACCAGCCCGACACCATGATGACGCCGCCCGTCGAGAACCTGATGGGCCGGACCCACTCGAAGTTCGCGCTCGTGACCCTGTCGGCGCGGCGCGCCCGCGAGATTACGTCGTACTTCAAGGAACTGGGACTGGGCAATTCCATCCAGGTGCCGCCCCTCGTGAGCTCGGTGGCCCGCAAGCCCCTCTCGATCGCCTTCGAGGAGATCGCCGCCGACAAGGTGTCGGCCAAGCCGGTGGAACTGGCGCTGCCCGAGGAGTCGCTCGACCTGCCGACGGGCGAAGAGACGATCGCCGACGCCGACGCTGAGTAATCTCGGCGGGGTCCCCGGGACGGGGGCTCCACCGACGATGGGAGCAGGAGTGCGCGCGTATACCTTCACCTCCGAGAGCGTCACGGAGGGCCATCCGGACAAGATGGCGGACCAGATCTCCGATGCCGTGCTCGACGCCCTGCTCGCGGAGGATCCCGAGAGCCGCGTCGCGTGCGAGACCCTGTTGACCACGGGGCTGTGCGTGGTGGCGGGCGAGATCACGACGAAGGGCTACGTCGACATCCCCAAGCTGGCGCGGGACACGATCAAGGAGATCGGCTACGACAACGCCCTGTACGGCTTCGACGGCGGGACCTGCGGCGTCATCACGTCCATCGACCCGCAGAGCTCCGACATCGCGCAGGGCGTGGACCGCAGCGAGGAGACGAGGGCCCAGGGCGAGCGCGACCGGCTCGACCTCCAGGGCGCGGGCGACCAGGGGATGATGTTCGGGTACGCGTGCGACGAGACCGACGCACTGATGCCCCTGCCCATCTGGGTGGCGCACCGCATGGCGGAGCGCCTGTCCGAGGTCAGGAAGTCGGGCGCCGTGCCGTACCTCCGACCCGACGGCAAGACGCAGGTGACCTTCGACTACGAGGACGGGCGCCCGGTGCGGCTCCGCACGGTGCTCGTCTCGACGCAGCACGCGGAGAACGTCGATCGCGACACGGTCATCAGGCCGGACCTGATCGAGCAGGTGATCAGGCCGGTCATCCCGGATCAGTTCGCCGGCGACGACTACGCGGTGCACGTGAACCCGACCGGCGAGTTCGTCAAGGGCGGGCCGCACGCGGACACCGGCCTCACCGGGCGGAAGATCATCGTCGACACGTACGGTGGCATGGGCCGCCACGGTGGCGGCGCGTTCAGCGGCAAGGACCCCTCGAAGGTGGACCGGTCGGCCGCGTACGCGGCGCGCTGGGTGGCGAAGCACGTCGTCGCCGCGGGGGCCGCACGGCGCTGCGAGGTGCAGGTGGCGTACGCAATCGGCATGGCGCGGCCGGTGAGCATCCTCGTCGAGACCTTCGGCACCGCAGCGGTCGACGAGGCGCGCATCGCGGCTGCCGTCGAGCAGGTCTTCGACCTCCGTCCGGCGGCCATCGTCCGCGACCTCGACCTGAAGCGGCCGATCTACCGGCGCACGGCGGCGTACGGGCACTTCGGCCGCAGCGGCGCCGAGTTCACCTGGGAGTCGCTGTCGCGGCTGAAGGAGTTCTCGGCGGCGGTCGGCCTCTGACCGGACGCGTCGTCCGGGTCCTGCCCGACGTCGCGGGACTCGACCGTCCGTTCGACTACCTCGCGGACGACGGCGTCGCCGTGGGCGACCTCGTCCAGGTCCCGCTGCACGGGCGGCGCGTCTCGGGCTGGGTGCTCGAGGTCGGCGACGCGTCCACCGGCTTCGCCGCAGTCGACGCATCGCGGCTCGCGCGCGTGGAGCGCAGGCTCTCGTGCGGACCGAGTCCGGAGGTCGTGGACCTGAGCGCATGGGTCGCGGCGAACTGGGCCGGGCCGCGGCGTGCGGTGCTCGTGTCGGCCAGCCCCGAGGTCCGGGTGCCACGGCTGGGCCCGCCGTCCCGCCGGGCCGCGGCCGATGGCTCGGGGTTCTCCGTGTCGCTCCTGCGCCGCGGCCCGCTGGTCGAGCCGGAGACGGTCGTGCGCTCGGCGCTCCGTCACGGGCCGGTGGTGGTGGTGGTGCCGACCATCGGCGTCGCCCGTCGCATCGCCGCGGCGATGCGCGCCGACGGAGCGTCGACGGTGCTCGCATCGCAGTCGTGGGCCGGTGCTGCGGCAGGGGTGGACGTCGTGGTCGGTGCGCGTTCCGCGGTCCTCACACGAGCGCCGGAGATCGGCGCACTGGTGGTGATCGACGAGCACGACGACGCACTGCAGGAGGAGCGCTCGCCGACGTGGCACGCGAGGGACGTGGCGGTCGAACGGGCGCGGCGCCTCGGCATCCCCGTGGTGCTCCATTCGCCGGTGCCGAGCCTCGCGGCCCTCGCCATCGCGTCGCCGGACGTCGGGCACGACGAGCGGGACGCCTGGCCGGAGGTGGCCGTGATCGACCGCGAGGGCCCGTCGCTCGTGACCGCGCCGCTGACCGAGGCGGTGCGCGACCGTTCGAGGCGCGTGCTGTGCATCGTGAACACGAAGGGCAGGTCGCGGCTGCTCGCGTGCGGGGCGTGCCGCGCGCTTGCCACCTGCGAGCACTGCGAGGCCGCCGTGTCGCAGTCGGATGCCGGCGGGTTCGAGTGCCGGCGGTGCGGTGCCCGGCGACCTCCGGTGTGCCGGCGGTGCGGTGCGTCGAAGATGGCGAACCTCCGTCCGGGCGTCTCGAGGATCGTGGAGGAATTGGCCGCCGCCAGCGGCGGCAGGGAGGTCGCCGAGATTCGCGCCAATGCGGACGTCGGAGGTGCCCCGATCCTCGTCGGCACGGAGGCGGCACTCCACCGACGCGTGGACGTCGACTCGGTCTGGTTCCTCGACGCGGACCAGGAGCTCACCGCTCCCCGCTACCGGGCCGTGGAATCCTTCATGGGGTCGGTCGTCAGGGCGGCGAGGTTGGTGGGCCGCGGCGGCACCGTGGCGGTCCAGTCCGTCGATCCGTCGTCGCCGGTGCTGGCGGCGCTCGCCGCGCGAGACGTGGACGCACTGGCGGAGCGCGAGAAAGGGGTCCGCCGTGCGCTCGGCCTGCCGCCGTTCGGTGTGCTCGCGCGGGTGGTGGGCGACGTGCCGCTTCCCGAGCCGACCCTCGGCGCAACGGCTACGGCCGTCGGGCCGAACGAGGTCCTGATCAAGGGTGCGTCGCGGCCGGACGTCCTGGAGATGGTTGCCCACATGCGCGGCTCGGGCCGGATCAGGGCGTACCTCGACCCGCCCCGGGTGTGAGGGAGACCCGCAGGATCCGGAAGCCGCGCTTGCTCCCGGCGCGCTCGACCGTCCGTCCCTCCGCCGCGAGGTCCGCGGCGAGCGAGTCGGCGCCGAGGTGGCGGGAGACCACGAGCCATGCCGCCCCATGGTCGGCGAGTCGTGCCGTCGCATCGAGGAGCATCCGCAGCATCGCCGCCCGGCCGATCCGTGCGGGCGGGTTCGAGGCGATCATGTCGAAGCGCAGCTCGGGCGGCACCGCATCGGGTCCGACCACGTGGACGTTGGCGAGACCGTTTCGGCGGGCGTTGGACGAGGCCAGGGAGCACGCGCGCTCGTTGACGTCGGTCGCCCACACCGTGGCCGACGGCTCCCGCGAAGCGAGCACCATGGCGATGGGTCCCCAGCCGCACCCGAGGTCGAGGCACGTGGAGTCCGGCGCGGGATCGGGCACCGCATCCAGCAGGACCGCGGTGCCCTTGTCCACGCCGCGGACGGAGAACACGCCGGGCAGCGTCGTGCACGTCGCCGTTCTTCCGCGCAGCGCGAGTTCGATCGTGCGTTCGGCGCCGCGCGAGGCCGGGGTGCGGGCAAAGTACTGCTCGTGCTGCATCGCCACGGATAGCCTCTCACACGTGGCACGGCGGATCAGCGCGACGGACATCCGGGTCTACGGAGATCCCGTGCTCCGCACCGAGGCGAGTCGCATCACCGACATCGACGATTCGCTGATCGGGCTCGCCGAGCGGATGTTCGAGGTGATGTACCGCGCGCCGGGGATCGGCCTCGCTGGCCCTCAGATCGGCGTGGAGAGGCAGATCTTCGTCTACGACCTCGACGACGACCCGCAGGTCATCCTGAACCCGGTCATCGTGGAGTCCTCGGGGGAGTGGGTCTATGACGAGGGATGCCTGTCGATACCCGGGCTCTTCGTGGAGATGCTCCGCCCGAAGCAGATCCTCGTGCGGGGCTGGACGCTCGCCGGCGAGGAGGTCGAGGTCGAGGCCGACGAGTTGCTGGCGCGCCTGTTCCAGCACGAGGTCGACCACCTGAACGGGGTCTTGATGTTCGACCGGATGACGCCCGACCAGCGGGAGTCCGCGCTGGCGGAATACCAGCGGCGCGCCGAGGGTGCGTCCGTGGAGCCGATCCACCTCAAGTTGGCGTGACCGCTCGGCTCCCCTCGGGCCGGCCGGGGGGCGTGGTCTTCCTCGGCACTCCCGAGGCGGCCGTGCCGTCCCTGCTCGCCCTGCACGGAGCGGGCCTTCCCGTGCGCCTCGTCGTGACCCGCGGCGACGCCAGGCGCGGGCGCCGCGAGGAGCCGTCGCCGAGCCCGGTGAAGCGGGTGGCGACGGCGCTCGGCATTCCCGTCTCGCACGACGTCGGCGACGTGGTGGCGGCGGTCGACGGCGTGCACGATCCGCTCGGTGTGGTCGTCGCGTACGGGCGGATCGTTCCCTCTGCGGTCCTCGACCTGGTTCCGATGGTGAACCTGCACTTCTCGTTGCTGCCGCGGTGGCGGGGGGCGGCGCCCGTCGAGCGGGCGATCCTCGCGGGCGACCGCGAGACCGGTGCGTGCGTGATGGAACTGGTCACCGAGCTCGATGCAGGGCCCGTGCATTCGTGCATCCGGACGCCGATCGGCGAGGACGAGTCCGCAGCGGAGCTCCGTACCCGCCTCGCCGAGTCGGGTGCGGCGGAACTGGCGCGCCGCTGCACCACGGGCTTCGGCACGGGGCGGCCCCAGGACGGCGAGCCCACCTACGCGGCCAAGATCGGGCCGTCGGACGTCGCGATCGACTGGTCGGGAGCCGCGTCGACGGTGCTCCGGCAGGTCCGCGTGGGTGGTGCCCACACGTCCCTGCGCGGCATCCGCACGAGGATCCTGCGCGCCCGCCCCGCGCAGTCCCCGGGAGTCGGCGGGGGCGAGGCGGGCACGGTGACGCGCGCCGTCGACGGCGCCGTCGTCGTCGCGTGTGGAGCCGGCTCCGTCGCCCTCGTGGAGGTCCAGCCGGAGGGACGACGCGTGGTCGACGCCGGGGCATGGTGGAACGGCGCCTCGTCGTCCCACCCCGGGACGGTACGGTTCGGCTGATGGGCGCGCGTCGTCGGGGCACCGTGACGGCCTACGCGTCGCACGCGGGGATCGGCACGGTCGCGTCGGACGGCGAGGAGTTCCTCCTGCACTGCACGGAGATCCCCGACGGGTCCCGCGAGATCGCCGCCGGCACCACGGTCGAATTCGACGTGATCGTCCGCTACGGGGTGCGGGAGGCGACCGCGGTGACGGTGGTTGGGGAGGGCGAGGTGCTGCGCTAGCCTCGCCAGTCAAGTGGGGTCTCACCCCCACCCGACCACAGTGTCGTCCAACCATCGTCTTGACGGTTCGGGGCGCGCCGGTGCGATCGGGTCGTTGCGGCGGGATGCGTTCCCGCTGCCATGGCCTGCGCGCGCCGTCGTCCGCCTCCGCTCCGTCGCCAAGGAGGCCCAGCCACGTGCATAAGCGAGTGACGCCATAGCACCGCCCACGCAGGAGCCGCGCTACAACGAACGCATCCGGGCCAGGGAGGTCCGGCTGGTCGACGCGGACGGCTCCCAGGTCGGCATCGTCAGCATCGAGGACGCGCTGCGCAGGGCGCAGAGCCGCGAACTCGACCTCGTCGAGGTGGCCCCGCAGGCCAGCCCGCCGGTGTGCCGCATCATGGACTACGGCAAGTTCCGCTACGAGGAGTCGCAGCGGATCAAGGAGTCCCGGCGCAAGACGGTGCAGATCACGATGAAGGAGGTGAAGTTCCGTCCGAAGATCGGCAAGGGGGACTTCGACACCAAGGTGCGCCACATGATCGAGTTCCTCGAGGAGGGCCACAAGGTGAAGGTCACCCTGCAGTTCCGCGGCCGCGAAGTCGCGCACCCGGAGCTGGGGTCGAAGATCCTCGACGCGGTGCTGCAGCAGCTCGATGGTCTCGCAAAGGTCGACACCCATGCGAGGCTCGAGGGCCGGAACATGACGATGGTGCTCTCGCCCGACAAGAAGCAGGTCAAGAAGGAGCGCACCGACCGGCCGAGCGCCAATGGCGACTCGCCGGACGGGTCCGAGCCCGGGGCGCCGACGGCGTAGCGGGCACGCGGACCGACGATCAGCCAGCCAGACACAGCCAGCCAGACACAGGAGGCGAGGACAGACATGCCGAAGATGAAGACCTCGAAGACCGCGGCAAAGCGGTTCAAGAAGACGGGCACGGGCAAGCTCCGTCGCCAGCAGTCCATGCGCCAGCACCTGTTCGAGCACAAGCCGTCCACCCGGACGCGCCGTCTCGACGGGTCCGTGGACGTGCACTCGGGCGACGTGAAGCGGATCAAGCGACTGCTCGGCGAGCGCTGAGGAAGGGGACACGACATGGCACGGGTCAAGAGGGGCGTTCACGCCAAGAAGAAGCACAAGGCCGTCCTCGAGAAGGCCAAGGGGTACTACGGCGACAGGAGCAGGACGTTCCGGTCGGCCAACGAGCAGGTGCTGCACTCCGGTCAGTACGCGTTCCGCGACCGCCGCGCCCGCAAGGGCGAGTTCCGCAGCCTGTGGATCCAGCGGATCAACGCGGGCTGTCGCCAGCACGGCATGTCCTACAGCCGGCTGATCGACGGCCTGCACAAGGCGGGAGTGCAGGTCGACCGAAAGATCCTCGCGGATCTCGCGGTCAACGACGCGGCGGCATTCGCGAAGCTGGTCGAGACGGCCCGCGGGGCACTGGTCTGACCGGTCCGGCGCTCGGCTTCACTGATCCGGCAGTGCGGCGCCTCCGGGCGCTGCTCGCGGATCCCGCCGAGCGCCGGGAGCGTGGCCGCTTCGCGGTGGAGGGCGAGCCCCTCATCCGCGAGGCGTGCCGCGCGGGCTGGTCGCCCCTGGAGGTGCTCCGGTCCCCGACGAGCTCCCTCGACGTCGTCGCACCGACGGTGCTCGCCGCCGCGGAGGGAGTCGTCGAGCGCGTCGCGACCACGGAGACGCCGCGGGGCGAGATCGCCACGTTCGAGCGGCGGACATCCGCCCTGCCGGACGGGCCGTGCTGGGCCGTCGTCGTCGACGGCGTCGCCGACCCCGGCAACCTGGGGACGATCATCCGGTGCGCCGAGGCCGCGGGCGCGGGAGCGGTCGTGCTCGTTCGCGGCACGACCGATGCGTTCGCGCCGAAGGTGGTCCGGGCGTCCGCGGGAGCGATCTTCCACGTGCCGATCTGCGAGGTCGCGGCGTTGGACGAGGTGCGCCGCCTCGGCATGCGGCTGGTGGGGACGACGTCCGGCCCGGGGGCGACGCCGTTCCGTGCCGCCGACCTGTCCGGGCGGATCGGCATCGTGGTCGGCAACGAGGCGCACGGGCTCGACGCAGCCGCCCCGGTGGACGAATGGGTGACGATCCCGCACGCGGGCCGGGCCGAGAGCCTGAACGTCGCGATGGCAGCTGCGGTGCTGTGCTTCGAGGTCGCGCACCAGCGCGGGCAGTAGCGTCTCGGAGCGTCATGGGCGGCGCGGGAGACGGACACCTCCGCGACGAGATCGCAGCAGCCGGGGCCGCGGCTCTGGCGGCGCTGGAAGGTGCCGGGGGGACGGACGCGATCAGGTCCGCCCTGGCCGTGCAGCGGCGGTCGCTCGCGGCGTTGAAGTCGCGGCTCGGAGGCATCGCCGACGTGGAGCAGCGCAAGGAGTGCGGCCGGCTCCTCGGTGAGGCGGTCGCGCGGCTCGAACGGGACGCCGACGCCCGTCTCGCCGCCGCCTCCGAATCGGAGCGTGCGGCAGCGGTCGCCGCGGAAGCCATGGACCTCACGGAGCACCTGCAACCGGCGCTGTTCGGCACCACCCACATCGTGACGCAGGCACTCGACCGCTTGGTGGACGTCTTCGTCGGCCTCGGGTTCGTCGTCGCCGAGGGACCGGAGATCGAGACGGACTTCCACAACTTCGAGGCGCTGAACATGCCGGCGTCGCACCCTGCCCGCAGCGAATTCGACACGCTCTTCCTCGAGCCCGTCAACGACCTGCAGCGGCGCTCGCCGGTGCTGCTCCGCACCCACACCTCGCCCGTCCAGATCCGCGTCATGCAGTCGGTCGCGCCGCCGATCTACGCGGTCATGCCGGGCCGCGTCTTCCGCCGGGACACGCCGGACGCGACGCACATGCCCGTGTTCCACCAGATCGAGGGGCTGGTCGTCGACCGGGGGATCACCTTCGCCGACCTGGCCGGGACCATCGAGGCGTTCACGAAGGCCTTCTTCGGGGAGGACTTCACCAGCCGTCTCCGGCCGTCGTACTTCCCGTTCACCGAGCCGAGCGCCGAGTTCGACGTGCGCGGCCGGGACGGCGCGTGGATCGAGCTGGGCGGCTGCGGAATGGTGCACCCCGACGTGCTCCGCGCGGGCGGCGTCGATCCCGAGGAGTTCACCGGATTTGCGTTCGGTTTCGGCATCGACCGGATGGCGAAGGAGCGCCACGCGGTCGCCGACATCCGCGAGATGTACACCAACGATCTCCGATTCCTGAGGCAGTTCCGGTGAAGATCCTCCTGTCCTGGCTCAACGAGTTCGCCCCGTTCGGGGACGACGCACCGTTCCTCGCCGACGCGCTGTCCTCGCTCGGCCTCGAGGTCGGGACGGTCGTCCAGGTCGACGTCCCCGTGCCGGGCGTCGTGACCGCCCGCGTCCTGCGGGTCGAGACGCACCCCGATGCGGCGAAGGTACGCCGCGTCTGGGTGGACGCCGGGGACGGAGTCGAGCGCCACGTGTGGTGCGGGGCGTCCAACATGTCGGCGGGCGACCTGGTGCCGCTCGCCACGCTCGGCACGACGATGCCCGACGGCCGCACGATCTCCGCCCGCGGCATCCTCGGCATCGAGAGCCAGGGCATGCTGTGCTCCGCGGTCGAACTCGGCCTTGGCGCCGATGCGGGCGGCATCATGCTCCTCGATCCGTCAGGCACCGCGGGCCAGCCGCTGCACGACGCGCTCGGCATCAGGGCCGACTGGGTGTTCGACGTCGACGTGACGCGCAACCGTCCCGATGCGCTCGGGCACTACGGCGTCGCGCGGGACCTCGCGGCCTGGCTCGGGCTCGAGCTCGCGCCGCTGCCGGAGCCCGTGTTCGGCGGCGATCCGCGCCCCCTCCCCGTTTCCGTCGAGGATCCGGCGGGGTGCCCGAGGTTCACGGTCGCCGTCGTCACCGGAGTGCGGGTCGCGCCGTCGCCCGACTGGATGGCGCGGCGGCTCCGCCACGTGGGGATGCGCTCCATCAACAACATCGTCGACGCATCGAACCTGGTCAACCTCGAGTTGAACCAGCCCAACCACGCCTACGACCTGGCCGCGGTCGCGGACGGTTTCGCGGTCCGCCGCGCACGCGCCGGGGAGTCGATGGTCACCCTCGACGGCGAGCGCCGGGGGCTCGATCCCGACGACCTGCTGATCTGCGACGGCTCGGGCCGTCCCGTCGGCCTCGCAGGCGTGATCGGCGGACTGGACTCCGAGGTCACGTCGACGACGACATCGGTCGCGCTCGAGATGGCGTGGTTCGAGCCCCTCGGCATCGCGCGCACCGCCGCGCGGCACGGCCTGCGCACCGAGGCGTCGCTGCGCTTCGAGCGCGGCGTCGATCCCCAAGGCATGCCGCGGGCGACGGCGGCGTTCGCCCGGTACCTCTCGGCGACGTGTCCCGACCTCGTGGTGCACGGTCCGGTGACCGACGTGTCCTCGGCGGCGCTTCCCGCCCCGGTGCGGACGGTCTCCGTGCGCCCCTCCCGGGTGCAGCGGGTCCTCGGCGTGCCGTGCGACCGATCGGTCCTCGCGGCGCGGTTGGAACCGATCGGCTTCGCGGTCGGCGCGGAGGGTGCCGACGGTTCGGTGCCGGTGTCGGTGCCGTCGTGGAGGCCGGACTGTGGCGGTGAGATCGACGTCGTCGAGGAGGTCGCACGGCACCTCGGCTACGGGAGCCTCGGGTCGCGGCGGCCGAGGTCGCCGCAGCACGGCGGACTCACCGCGGTGCAGCAGCGGAGACGGCGCGTGCGCGACGTGATGGTCGCGCTCGGTGCGTCCGAGGCGATGCCCAATCCGTTCCTCGCGCCGGGCGAGCTCGAGGCGGCGGGTCTCGGGTCCGGTTCGGCGCTGCGGCTGGCGAATCCGCTGGTCGCGGAGGAGAGCGTGGTGCGGACGTCGCTCCGCCCCGGCCTGCTCAAGGCGGTGGCATACAACCAGTCGCACCGCAACGACCGGATCGCGCTGTTCGAGGTCGGCCACGCCTATCCGCAGGGCAGCGGCCACCTGCCCGACGAGTACGAGTGCCTCGCGGTCGCGATTGCGGGGGCCGAGGCGCCGGCGGCGGTGCATGCCTGGTCGCAGGTGGCGGCGGTGCTCGGAACGCCGCTGCAGATCGACCAATCGGTGCCGTGTCCGGGACTGCACGCCGGGCGCAGTGGGGCACTGGCGCGCGGCCGACAGGTGCTCGGGGTGGTGGGCGAGATCGACCCGGGCGTGCTCGCTGCGTACGGCATCGACGGACGAGTGGCGTGGCTGGAGGTGAACCTGACGGTCCTCCTCGCCGAGGAGCCGCGTCCGGCCCGGGCACAGTCGGTGAGTCGGTACCCCTCGACCGACTTCGACCTGTCGTTCCTCGCGCCCGATGCGGTCGCATCCTCGGCGATCGTTCGCGCCATCAAATCCGCCGCAGGGCAGTGGTGCATTTCGGTCGCGCTCTTCGACGTGTACCGCGACGGCGGCGCCGCCGGTCGCGGCCTCGCCTACCGCATCCGGCTCCAGGCGCCCGACCGGACCCTGACCGATGCCGAGGTGGCGGAGGTCAGGAGCCGGTGCGTGGCTGCGGCGGCGAAGGCGGGTGCCGTCCTCCGGGGGTGAACGGGGTGCGTGGATAGTTATTCGCCGTCGTGTATAGTTATGCAATGCGGTCCGTCGCGGTCGTGGGCGCCTCGGGCTTCACCGGCGCCGAGATCCTCCGGCTGTGCGATTCGCACCCGGAATTCCGCGTCGAGGTCGCGACCGGCGACCGTCGGGCCGGCGAGCCCATCGCGCGCAGCGCCCCCTCGCTGGCCGCCGCCCATGGCGGGCGCGCCTTCGACCAGATGGACCTCGACGCGGTCCGCGCCTGCGACGTCGTCTTCCTGTGCCTCCCGCACGAGGCGTCGATGCGCCTCGTCCCGTCGGTGGTCGGTCCGGGCAGGACCGTCGTCGACCTGTCCGCCGCCTACCGGTTGAAGGATGCGTCGTCGTACGAGCGGTGGTACGGATTCACCCACGAGCACCCCGAACTGCTCGCTGATGCGGCGTACGGCCTCCCCGAGCTGCACCGGGCCTCGATCGCGGGCGCGGCGCTCGTCGCGACGCCGGGTTGCTACGTGACCGCCGCGAGCCTCGCGCTCGCGCCCCTCGTTGCGCGCGGGTGGATCGCCCGTGACGGAGTGATCGTCGATGCCGCCTCCGGGGTCAGTGGTGCGGGAGCGGCCGCGCGGGAGGAGTCGATGTTCACCTCGGTGGACTCCAACGTCTCGGCGTACGGACTCCTGGACCACCGGCACACGCCGGAGATGGAGCAGGTGACCGGGGCGTCGATCCTCTTCACGCCCCATCTCGTGCCGATGAGCCGCGGGATCCTCGCCACCTGCTACGCACGGGCGGGCGAGCGCAGGCCGACATCCACGGAGGACCTCCTCGGTGCGCTCGCCGCTGCGTACGCAGGCGAGCCCTTCGTCGTGGTGGACGAGCGTCCGCCCGCGACGAAGTCGACGCTCGGGTCGAACTCGGTGCACCTGAGCGCCCGCTGGGACGCGCGGACGGGGACGGCCGTGGTGCTCGCCGCGCTGGACAACCTTGCGAAGGGTGCCTCGGGTGGCGCCGTGCAGGCGGCCAACGTCGCACTCGGCATCGAGGAGACGTCGGGTCTGTCGCGGATCGGCCTCGCGCCGTGAGCGACGTGGGCGCCGTCGGGGCGATGCTCGCCGAGTCGCTGCCGTACATCCAGCGGCACGCAGGCACGACGGTGGTGGTCAAGTACGGGGGCAACGCGATCGCCGGATCCGACGGACCCGGGGCGGTCGGGGACTTCGCGGCCGACGTCGCCATGCTGCGGGCGGTCGGCCTGCGCCCGGTCGTGGTGCACGGCGGCGGGCCGCAGATCTCCGAGTGGATGTCGCGGGCCGGGATCGAGCCGGTGTTCTCCGGCGGGCTCCGCGTGACGGATGCCGCGACGATGGAGATCGTCCAGATGGTCCTCCTCGGCATCGTCAATCCGTTGCTGGTGACCGCGATCAACGCCCACGGCGCGCTGGCCGTCGGCATCTCGGGCCAGGACGGAGGGGTGCTGCGCACGGTGCCGCGCGATCCCGCGCTCGGCCGGGTCGGGTCGATCGTGGGGGTCGGCGGTGCAGTGATCGAGGCACTGCTGTCGGCAGGTGCGGTGCCCGTCGTGGCGACCGTGGGCGTCGGCGAGGACGGGACGCTCTACAACGTCAACGCCGACGAAGCCGCTGCCGCGATCGCCGTCGCACTGCAGGCCTCCAAGCTGATCTACCTGACGGACGTCGCCGGCGTCCGTCGGGACCGGAGCGACCCGTCGTCCATCATCAGCCGCGCGAGCCGGTCCGACGTCCTCGCGCTGGTCGCGAGCGGGGCGGCCGACGGCGGGATGATCCCCAAGCTGCAGGGTTGCGTCGCGGCGGTCGACGGCGGCGTGGGGGCGGCGCACGTGCTGGACGGCACGGTGGCGCACGCGCTGCTGATCGAGCTCTTCACGGATGGCGGCATCGGCACGATGATCACGGCGGCCGGATGACGCACCTGCCCGAGTCCGCACCCGGTCCCCGCGACCACTGCCCGTTCATGCCCGTCTTCGGCGCGCCGCAGCGGATGTTCGTGCGCGGGTCCGGGACGGAGCTGTGGGACAGCGACGGGCGCCGCTACCTGGACTTCCTCGCGGGCATCGCGGTGGTCTCGCTGGGGCACGCCAATCCGGTCGTGGCACGGGCAATCTCCGAGCAGGCGTCGGTGCTCCTCCACGTCAGCAACTACTTCGCGAACCCGGTCGCGACGCGCGCGGCGGTCGCGGTCGACCGGGTCGTCGGCGGAGGCGGACAGGTGTTCTTCTGCAACTCCGGGGCGGAGGCCAACGAAGCGGCGATCAAGCTGGCCCGGCGTCACGGCGGCCGCGGCCGCCACGTGGTGGTCTCCGCGCTCGGCAGCTTCCACGGTCGGACGCTCGCAGCCCTCGCCGCCACCGGGCAGCCGGCCAAGCACGAGCCGTTCCAGCCCATGCCCGAGGGGTTCCGTCACGTGCCGTACGGCGACGCGGCGGCACTCGAGGCCTCGTTGGACCCGTCCGTGGGGGCGGTGCTGCTCGAGCCGATCCAGGGAGAGGGGGGCGTCGTGCCCCCGCCGCCCGGCTACCTCGCCGCCGTGCAGCGGATGTGCCGTGAACGGGGGATCCTGTTCATGCTCGACGAGGTGCAGACCGGGTGTGCGCGGACCGGCAGATGGTTCGCCTTCCAGCACGACGGACTCGAGCCGGACGTCGTGTGCCTCGCAAAGGGGCTGGGAAACGGCATGCCGGTCGGAGCCGTGTGGGCCCGCCGGGAGGTCGCGGCGTCGTTCACCCCCGGCGACCACGGCAGCACCTTCAGTGGAACGGCGATCGCGACAGCGGCGGTGGTGGCGGTGCTCGAGGAGATGGCACGGATCGACGCGCCCGGCCGCGCCGTCAGGCTGGGAGCGATGCTGGCATCGGCGCTCTCGGACGTCCCCGGGGTGCGGGGGGTGCGGGGGAGGGGGCTCCTCCTCGCGGCGGAGGTCGCAGGGGACGCGAAGGACGTGGCCGCGCGGCTGCTCGAGCGCGGTCTGGTGGTCAACGCGGTCACCCCCACGGCGCTCCGGCTCGCACCGCCACTGACGGTGACGGAGGATGAGATCGCCGAGGCGGTCGGGATCGTCAGGGAGGGGCTCCAATGACCCGCCACGTCCTCGACATCGCATCGCTGGGCGCAGACGTACTCGGGGAGATCTGCTCGCTCGCCGGGCGCGATCCGGCGTCGCTCGGCGCACCGCTCGCCGGCCGCGGAGCCGCCCTCATCTTCGAGAAGCCATCCAACCGCACCCGCCACTCGACGGAGATGGCCGTCGTGCAGCTCGGGGGGCACCCGATCTACACGAGGGGCGAGGAGGTCGGTCTCGACGTCCGGGAACCGGTCGAGGACGTGGCGCGGGTGCTCGCCGGCTACCACGCGGTGCTCGCGGCCCGTGTCTTCGACCACGGCACGCTGGTCCGCATGGCCGCTGTGTCCCCGGTGCCGGTCGTCAACCTGCTGAGCGACCTCGCGCATCCCCTCCAGGCCGTGGCGGACGTGCTGACGATGCGGCGCGAGTTCGGGAGCCTGCGCGGCAGGTCGGTCTGCTGGGTCGGCGACTACAACAACGTCGCGCGGTCGCTCGCCGAGGCGTGTGCACTGCAGGGCGCCGCGCTCCGGTTCGCCTGTCCGGAACGGCACGGCGCGGACGAAGGCGAGCTCGGCCGCCTGCTCGCGCTCGGTGCTGCGTCGGTGGAGCAGTTCCGCGATCCCCGGCTGGCCGCATCGGGCAGCTGCGCGGTGCACACCGACACCTGGACGTCGATGGGGCAGGAGGCTGAAGCGGCCGTGCGCAGGGAGGAATTCGCGGGGTTCACCGTCGACGAAGCGGTGATGGCCGCCGCGCTGCCGGACGCCGTCTTCATGCACTGCCTGCCGGCGCACCGTGGCGAGGAGGTCGTCGACGCCGTGATCGACGGACCGGCGAGCCGGGTCGTCCCGCAGGCGCACGACAGGCTGCACTCCGCACGGGCGGTGCTCGCGTGGTCGTTGGGGGTCCGCTGATGTCGACGAAGACGGAACGACAGCAGGCCATCGTGCGGGCGATCGCGGCGGGTTCGGTGACGAGCCAGCCCCAGCTCGTCGCCGCGCTGCGCAAGGTGGGCATCCGCGCCACGCAGGCCACGGTGTCGCGCGACCTGGACGAGATGGGTGCGGTGAAGGTGCGCACCGCGGACGGCGAGACGGCGTATGCGATCCCGGAGTTCGCCCCCGATCGCATCGCACCGATGGACCAGTTGAGGCGGGTCCTCGGGGAGTGGGTGGCTGAGGTCCATGTGAGCGCTCCGATCGTCGTGATCCGCACGCCCCCGGGCTGCGCCCACGTCGTCGCGTCGGCACTCGACCGCTCGCGGCTCGAGGGCCTGATCGGCACGGTCGCAGGCGACGACACCGTGCTCTGCGTCGCCGATGCGAAGGGGGGCGCGGTCGCGCTGGCATCGGTGCTGTCCGGTCTCGCCGGTCTCGGACGCGGGGGCCGCCGTGGCTGATCCCGGGCCACGGACGCTCTGGCACGGACGGATGGCGTCCGGGCCGGACGAGTCCCTCCTCGCGTTCACGGAGAGCTTCTCCTTCGACGTCCGGCTCTGGCGCGACGACATCGCGGGCTCACGGGCGCACGTCGAGGGGCTGGGTGCATCGGGGATCCTGCGCGGATCCGACGTGGCGGCGATCCTCTCGGCGCTCGACCGCGTCGCCGATGAATTCGCCACGGGGTCGTTCGTCCCCGCGCCGACCGACGAGGACGTGCACACGGCCATCGAGCGCCGGGTCACCGAGATCGCCGGCGAGCCCGGGGCCCGCATGCACACCGGACGGAGCCGCAACGACCAGTGCGTGACGGCCCTGCGCCTCTGGGTCCGCCGCGAGCTCCGCGAGGTGGCGCTCTCGGTCATCGGTCTCTGCCACGCGCTCGGGCGCCTCGCCGACGAGGCCGGGACGGGGGAGGACGGGGCGATCGTCCCCGGCTACACCCACGTGCAGCGGGCCCAGCCGGTCCTGCTGGCGCACCACTTCCTCGCCCACGGATGGGCGCTCTCGCGCGATGCGGAGCGGATGGCCGAGGTGCTCGTGCGCACCGACGTCTCCCCGCTCGGCGCGGGTGCGCTGGCCGGCAGCACGCTGCCCCTCGACCCCGTCGCCACGGCGGCGCGCCTCGGGTTCGGCGCGACCTTCGACAACTCGCTCGACGCGGTGTCGGATCGGGACTTCGTCGCCGAGTCGCTGTTCTGCCTCGCCCTTGCGGGGACGCACCTCTCGAGGATCGGCGAGGAGTTCGTGCTCTGGACGTCGTCCGAATTCGGCTTCGCGGTCCTCGACGACCGGTACGCCACGGGATCGTCGATGCTGCCGCAGAAGAAGAACGCGGACATCGCGGAGCTCGCGCGGGGCAAGGTCGGCCGCCTCGTCGGCAACCTCGTCGCCGTGCTCACCGTGCTCAAGGGGCTGCCGCTCGCGTACAACCGCGACCTGCAGGAGGACAAGGAGCCGCTCTTCGACTCCGTCGACACGGTGAAGCTGGCGGTGCGCGCCGTCGACGGCATGGTGTCGACCGCGTCGTTCTCGCGCGAGGCGATGTCCCGCGCCGCAGTCGGGGGGTCGATCGCCGCCGTGGACGTCGCAGAGTGGCTGGTCGCGCGGGGCACGCCGTTCCGGGACGCACACGCCGTCGTCGGGCGCCTCGTCCGCGAATCCGCCGGCGACGGCGCGCGCCTCGCCGTGCTGGTGGACGCAGAGCTGGGGGCGGAGGCCGCCGCGCTCCTGGACGGTCGGCAGGGACTCCTCCGGCGATCGTCCCACGGTGCATCCGGTCCGTCGGCGGTGCAGGCACAGCGCGTGCGGTACGCCGAGCGCCTCGGGGCGCTGCGGCAGCGTCTCGGCGACCGGTAGGCCGCCCGCCGTAGGATCCCGTCCGTGCCGGGATCCATCGTCGCGGAATTCGCATCCCGCGGCCTGGTCCACGACAGCACCGACCGCACCGAGCTCGACGCGCGCTGCGCCCGCGGGCCGCTCTCCGCGTACGTCGGCTTCGACCCCACGGCCGATTCGCTCCACGTCGGTCACCTGCTCGGACAGGTGTCCCTGCGCCGGCTCCAGCTGCTCGGCCACCGGCCGATCGTCCTCGCGGGGGGTGCGACCGGCATGATCGGCGATCCGTCGGGACGCAGCGAGGAACGCAACCTGCTCGACGCCGCCGCGCTCGAGGCAAACGTCGCGTCGATCTCCGCCCAGCTCGAGCGCCTGCTGGACTTCGGTCCGGGCCCGTCAGGTGCTCTCCTGGTCAACAACGCCCGGTGGACCGCGGGGAGCGACCTCATCGCGTTCCTCCGCGACGTCGGCAAGCACGTGACCGTCAACCAGATGCTCGCAAAGGACTCCGTTCGCTCGAGGCTCGAGGGCGGGTCGGGCCTGTCCTACACGGAGTTCAGCTACATGCTCCTCCAGGCGAACGACTTCCGTCATCTCTGCGAGCACCATGGGTGCGAGCTGCAATTGGGCGGCTCGGACCAGTGGGGCAACATCACGGTGGGCATCGACCTCGTGCGGAAGGTCCTCGGGCGGTCGGTGCACGGCCTCACCTGGCCGCTCGTCACGAAGTCGGACGGGACGAAGTTCGGCAAGACCGCGAGCGGGGCGGTCTGGTTGAGCGCCGAGCGGACGTCGGTCTACCAGTTCCACCAGTTCTGGATGAGCCTCGCGGATGCCGACATCGAGTCGTTGCTGCCCTGGTTCTCGCTCGCGCCCGCCGCCGACGTCGCCGCAGCGCTCGACGTCCACCGCACCAACCCCGGTGCCCGCAACGCCCAGCGCTCGCTCGCGCGCGAGATGACGGCCCTGGTGCACGGCGAGCGCGCGGCGAGTGCAGCGGAGCAGGCTGCCGAGGTGCTCTTCGGCAGCGACCCGTATGCCGCAGGAGAAGGGATCTTCGAGATGCTCGCTGCCGAGATCCCGACGGAACGCGTCAGTGGCGCGATCGATCCGATGGCGGTCCTGTCGTCGTGCGGGATGGCGGCTTCGAACTCCGAGGTCCGCCGCCTCGTCGCGCAGCGGGGACTCCGCGTCAACGGCGTGGTCGTGGAGGACGCCGCGGATCTCGTGTCCGCGCCGCGGATCCACGGCCGCTGGCTGCTCCTCCGCAAGGGCAAGAGCACCTACGCCCTGATCGACCTCCGCTAGCCCCCAGACGGACGACTCCCCCAGACCCGTCGGGGAGGGGATCGGCGGGCGTCCGGGTGCCGGGTTGGCGCGAGGCCCTGCGGCACGCTAGATTGTCACTCCGCCCCAGACGGCCCTGCCGCCTGTGGTCCCTGCTGGCAGGCGCCAGCCGGATCGCTCCTTGAAAACGGAAGAGAAGACTGAACGCCAGTGCGGGCAGCAACGGACCTCGGTCCGGATGCTGTCTGTCAATTCCGGCCGGGTTCCAGCCCGGCCGACCCTCGTCGACAACATCGGCGAGGACACAAATCAATGCCAACCTCGGTTGGCAGCTAGGTCGTGGCGGTGCGGAACGGACCTCGGTCCGAATGAGCCGCCACGAACTTTCCAGAATCTCGCCGAACGGGAAACCGGTCGGCTGGTTCTTGACGGAGAGTTTGATCCTGGCTCAGGACGAACGCTGGCGGCGTGCTTAACACATGCAAGTCGAACGGAATCCATGGCGTAGCAATACGCCGGAAGATTCAGTGGCGAACGGGTGAGGAACACGTGAGAAACCTGCCCCAGACTCGGGGATAACAGGCGGAAACGCCTGCTAATACCGGATGACGTCGAAGGATCGCATGGTCCATTGACGAAAGGGATTCCG
>JAGWXX010000088.1 GCA_018969685.1 Acidobacteriota bacterium
TAGCGCTCGATCACGGCGAGCTCGGCGCGCTCCTTCGCGGCCGACTCGTCGCGCCCCGCATCGGCGTAGATCTGCGCCGACTCGGCCCGCTTCTTGGCCTCGCCGCGCAGCACGCCGATCACCTGCTCGTCGTCCAGCACGACGGCCTCATCCCCCGCCACCTCGGCGTTCGTGATCGCAGACAGCACCATGCGCAGGGTCTCGCGGGCGGTGTCGTCGCGCTGCTTCATCGCCTCGGTCAGGTCTGCCTTGATGCGGTCCTTCAGCGTCGTCACCCCCTCATTCTTGCGCCACGGGCGTCCCTACACTCGCCTCCATGCTCCTCGCCAGTTCCCTCGCCGATCCCGCCCTCCGCGACGCACTGCAGTCGTTCTTCGCGCTGCTGAGCCTGGCCCTGCTCGCAGGAACCCTCCTCGTCCTCGCCGCGCGCCTGCTGTACGGACGGGTGGCCTGGGCCGCGACGGTCGTGGACGGCTTCCGCCCGGTTGCGCTGCCACTGGCCGCCGCCGTCACCGCGACGTGCACCCTCGGGAGCCTCTACTTCTCGGAGATCGCCAACTACACCCCGTGCGTCCTGTGCTGGTACCAGCGGACGATGATGTACCCCCTCGGGATCCTGCTGACCGTGTTCGCCGTGGCGCGCCGTCGCGGCGCCGGCTGGGTGGCGGTGCCGCTCGGACTCGTCGGAATCGTCGTGTCGGCCTACCACTTCCTGATCGAACGGATGCCCGACCTGCACTCGCCGATGTGCTCGACGGAGGTGCCGTGCAACGTCGTCTGGTTCGCGGAGTTCGGCTTCGTCTCGCTGGCTTTCATGGCCTTCACCGGCTTCCTCGCGGCGATCGTGTTCACGACCCTGCCCGCAGAGCCGGCCTGACCGCGCCGCACCGCCGCCCGTCGGCTAGAACTTGAAGCCGATGAGCACCAAGCCTGCACCCTCGAAGAAGAAGTCCGGGTCCGGAAACGCGACCTTCTACATCGGCGCCGCGATCGCCGTGGTCGTCGGCGTCGCGGCCGTCATCGCCATCACCATGAGCGGGTCGTCGGACGACGCCGCCACTGGCGACATCCAGAACTTCGGCACCGTCACGGTCGCGGGCGAGCCGCTGCCCGTGAACACGGGCGCCGCCGATGATCCCGCGATCGGCATGACTGCACCTGTCCTCACCGGCGAGGGCTTCACCGGAAACGTCGTCACCACGGCGCCGGGCTTCCCGACCCTGCTCATCTACCTCGCCCACTGGTGCCCCAACTGCCAGGCCGAGGTGCCCAAGTTGGTGAGCTGGTACGAGTCGGGTGGCGTGCCCTCCGAGCTCGACGTCATCGCGGTCGCCACCCAGGTCGACCCCACCCTCCCCAACTTCCCGCCCTCGCAGTGGCTGACGCGCGAGGGTTTCCCGAAGAACTGGCCGGTCATGCTCGACGACGCGAAGGGAACCGCAGCGAACGCGATGGGCGCGGACGGCTGGCCCTACTTCGTGCTGCTCGACGCCGACGGGAAGGTCATGGTCCGCCGCAGCGGCCAGATCGACCCCGAGGAACTGACCAGCATCATCGGCACCGCGCTGGGTCTCTCCTCCTAGGCCCGTTCCGCGCGGGGCTACCATCCCGCGCGTGGCGGTCGATCGCGCGCAGGCACACGCCGTCGTCGGCGAGCGGCTGCGCGCTGCAGGCCAGCTGTACACGTCGGGCCGCCGCGAACTCGTCGAGCTCCTGCTCGACATCGGCAGGCCGGCGACCATGGCCGACGTCCTCGGCCAACGTCCCTCGCTGGTGCAGAGTTCGGTGTACCGGAACATGGCCGACCTCGAGCGCACGGGCATCGTGCGGCGCGTCGCCGGCTCGGACGAATTGATCCGCGTCGAGCTCGCCGAGGAGATCATCGGCCACCACCACCATCTCGTGTGCACCCAGTGCGGCACCGTCGACGACTTCACCGTGCCCGAGGCCGCGGAGCGTGCCCTGCGCGACGCCCTGCAGGCCATCGCCCGCGAAGGGTCGTTCGTCCCCGAGGACCATCGGCTCGACGTGCTCGGGCGCTGCACGCCCTGCTCCCGCGAGCGCACCATTAAATAAGAATCATTCTTGACAGGTCGCGCGCTGCTGGATACGGTGCGGCGCGTGACGCGGACCGTGCGCCCGATCACCCGTCTCGCACTGCCGTTCCTCGTCCTTGCGCTCGTGTCGTGCGCCGGCCCGGGCAGCACCCCGCCGACACCCGCTGAACCGTCCGCTCCCGCCGGACAGGACGAACCCCGCCCGACCATCGTCGTCACCTACTCGGTGCTCGGACGCCTCGTTGCCGACCTCGTCGGCGGTGACGCCGAGGTCCTCGTGATCATCCCCGACGGCAGCGATCCGCACGACTACCAGCCGAGCGCACGCGACATGGAGGCGATGACCGGGGCCGACCTGCTCGTCGTCAACGGACTCGGGTTCGAAGCACACCTCGACGACGCGATCAATGCCGCCGCCGACGCCGGAACCCCCGTCTTCGCGGTGTCCGAGCACGTCACGGTGCGGGATGCGGTGGGCGCCCACGACGAGGGACATGACGACGACTCCGGGCACGGCGACGACGCCGGTGACCCCCACCTGTGGCTCTCCCCCGCGACGATGCTCGAGGCGTTGCCGGCGCTCGCCGATGCCGTCGCAGCGGCGATCGGCACCGGCATCGACCCGTCCGAGCTCGGTGCGCAACTCGACGCCCTCGATGCGGACATCGCCCGGAAGTTCGCCGCACTCGACCGCTGCGAGCTCGTCACCGGGCACGACGAACTCGGGTACTTCGCCGACCGGTACGGCTGCGAGGTGATCGGCGCCGTCATCCCGTCGATGTCGACGTCGGCCGATGCAAGTGCGAAGCAGCTCGCCGAGCTCAAGGCCGTCATCGCCGAGCACGGCGCGACCACCGTCTTCACGAGCCTCGGCACCCCGCAGGAGGTCGCCGCGCAGATCGCGCGCGAGACGGGCGCGGACGTCGTCGAGCTCGGCACGCACGTCCTCGGGGGGAGCGGCACCTACGCTGCCTTCATCCGCTCCATCGCCGACGACATCCTCGACGCCCTCCGGTGAACCTGCTCGTCGCCCCGTTCGCGGACAACGAGTTCATGCGGCTCGCCCTGGTTGCGTCGGTGCTCGTCGCGCTGACGTGCGCGGTGGCGGGCACCTGGGTCGTCCTGCGCGGGCTCGCCTTCGTCGGCGACGCGCTCGCGCACGGCGTGCTCCCCGGCATCGCCACTGCGCTGCTGCTCGGCGTCTCCGGACTCGTCGGGGCCGCTGCCGGTGCCCTCGTGATGATGGCCGGCGTGGGGCTCGTGACCCGGCGGCTCCGGCTCGCCGGCGACACCGCCATCGGGCTGCTCTTCGTCTCGATGCTCGCGCTGGGCGTCGTCATCACCTCGCGCTCCGAGTCGTTCACCGGGGACCTCACGCGCATCCTCTTCGGCGAGCTGCTCGGCGCGACGCGGGGCAAGATCGGCGTGCAGGCCGCCGCACTCGCCGCCGTCACGGCCACGGCCGTCACCTGCCGCCGGCCGTTCCTCATGTTGTCGGTCGACGAGGGCCTCGCGAGGTCGGCGGGCTTCTCGGCGCGGCTCTTCCACGCGCTCATGCTCGCGATGGTCGCCGTCAGCGTCGTGACCGGGTTCCAGACCGTCGGAACGATGCTCGTGCTCGGCATGCTCGTCGCCCCGCCCGCCACCGGCGCGCTCTTCGCGCGACGCGCCGGCACGATGACGGCAATCGCTGCCGCGTGCGGCGCGGCGTCGTGCTGGCTCGGACTCCTGCTCAGCTACCACCTCGACGTCGCGGCCGGCGCGAGCATCGTGCTCGTGTCGACCGGCATCTTCGCCGTCGCCGCCGTCGCGAAGGAGGTCGCGCGCGCGGGCCGGCACGACGACGAACTGCCGCACGCCCACGGCACGGTGCACCTGCCGTGAGCGCCGCCGGCACGATCGTCGCGTCGCAGCTCGCCGTCGGCCACGGCCACCGGGCGGTCGTGCGGGGCATCGACCTCGACGTCCCGGCCGGCGGACTGCTCGTGCTGATCGGTACCAACGGCAGCGGAAAGTCGACGCTGTTGAAGACGCTCGCGGGCCTGCTCGCACCGATCGACGGCGGGGTCACCGTGCTCGGCCGGGCTCCGGGCGACGACCCGCGGCGCACCGCGTACCTGCCGCAGCACCCGGTCTCCTCGCACACGCTGCCGCTTCGCGCCGCGGACGTGGTCGCCATGGGCCGCTACGCGCGGCGCGGTCTCCTCCGTCCGCTTAGGCAGGACGACCGGGACGCCGTCGCCGACGCCATGCGCCGCACCGGCGCGGACGCGACCGCCGACCGCGCGGTGCGCGACCTCTCCGGCGGGCAGCAGCAGCGCACCCACCTCGCGCAGGTGCTGGCATGGGGCGCCGAGGTCCTGCTGCTCGACGAGCCGACCGCCGGACTCGACCTCAACGGCCGCGCCACCGTCGCCCGCATCATCGACGAGGAGCGCGCTCGCGGCGCGACCGTCGTGCTCGCCACGCACGAGCTGGCCGACGCCGAGCGCGCGAGCACCGTGGTGCTGCTCGCGCAGCGCGTCGTGTCCTGCGGGCCGCCGTCGGAGGCGCTGCGGGACGAGCACCTCCGCGAGTGCTACGGATTCACGCAGCCACACTGACGCCCTCGAGGGCGAGCAGCGAGCGCTTCACGTCGAGCCCCGACGAATAGCCGCCGAGCGCCGAACCGGCGCCGAGCACGCGGTGGCAGGGCACCACGATCGGCACGGGGTTGCGTCCGTTGGCCGACCCCACGGCGCGCGCCGCGCCCGGACGCCCGATCATCGCGGCCTGCTCGCCGTAGGTGACGGTGGCGCCGAACGGGATCCTCAGCAGAGCCTGCCACGCGAGCACCTGGAACGGCGTCCCGCGGAGATCGAGCGGGAGGTCGAACTCTCGGCGGCGTCCCGCGAAGTACTCGTCGAGCTGCAGCACGGCTGCCGCCACGTGCCGCTCGGCGGACGGGTCCGCGCCGGTCCCCGACCGCGCGGCGGCTCGACCGTCGGAGAACTCGATCGACGTCACCCCTGCCGGTGACGCCACGATGAACAACGGACCAACGGGGGACCGCAGCGCGGCCGATGCGACGCCCGTCACGCGGCCCGCCCCGCCCCCGCTGTCACACTGGGGGCATGGACACGATGCTGATGACGGAGATCGAGTCGCCGGCGCGCAAGCGCATCGCGCTCGTGGCGCACGACAACATGAAGGACGACCTGCTGCAGTGGGTGCTCGACCACCGCGAGTCGCTGGCGTCCCACGACCTCGTCGGCACCGGCACCACTGGACGGCTCGTCGCCGAGCATGCCCAGCTGGACGTGACGCGGGTGAAGAGCGGCCCGCTCGGCGGCGACCAGCAGATCGGCGGCCGCATCGCCGACGGCACGATCGACGTGCTCGTGTTCTTCTGGGACCCGCTCGAGCCGCAGCCGCACGACCCCGACATCAAGGCGCTGCTGCGCATCGCCGCGGTGTGGAACATTCCCGTGGCGTGCAACCGCGCGAGCGCCGACTTCATCGTCACGTCGCCGCTGCTCGCCGGTCCGTACCGACGCAAGGTGCCGCACACGGCGTAG
>JAGWXX010000017.1 GCA_018969685.1 Acidobacteriota bacterium
TCCATGATCCCGCGCGCGAACCCGCCCGCCCCGCCGAGATTGCCGTTCTCCAGCACCTGCAGCGGGGCGTCCCCGGGGGCGTCGAACGAGACATTGCGCGCATTGTCCACCACCAGCACGCGCAGCGCGCCGCGGAGCGACGGCTCCTCGTCCAACAGCGCCAGCACGGTGCGGACCGTCGCGGTCACGTACTGCTGCCGGTTGAACGTCGTGATCGACAGCGACAGCCGGACGTCGCGCCCGGCCGGGCCGGACGTGGTCCAGCGCCCGCCCGTCACCGTCGCCGCCTCCGTCGCGCGCACGCGCGCCCAGAGCACGCCCTCCACCGTCGACTGCACGTCGCCGACCGCGATCGCCTCGCCGAGCCGACCCCTCGCCACGATCCGCTCCCCGCGTCCGACGGTCTCCACGACCTCGACGTCCGCGCCGCCCGTTCCGTCGACGACGAGCGACAGCGCCCCGACCGAGGTCAGTCGCCGCCACCTCCCGGCTGCGAACGCAGCGAACGACGTGTCGAACGTGGCGGTGCCACCCGCGGCCAGCACGATCTCGCCGTCGGCGAGCCGGGCGCCGTCCCCCGTCCGGACGTACAGGAGCGGCTCGGGACACCCGTCCCGCGGCACGACCAGGCGCTGCAGCAGCTGCGTCACGCGGCTCCCAACGGGTGCACCGAGAACGTCGGCAGCGGCGAGCCGGCGTCGAGCGCCGACAGCACGGCCCTCGCGCAGCCCAGCGCCTCGTGGATCGTGACGTCCATGTCGAGGTAACGGTAGGTGCCCAGGCGGCCCATGAAGGTGACGCCCGGCGTCCGCTCCGCGAGGCGCACGTACTCGAGCAGCTGCTCCTTTTCCTTCACCAGGCGGATCGGGTAGTACGGCACGTCGCCCTCGCCGCAGAGCCGCGAGAACTCCCGGTACAGCACCGTCGCTGCGTGGTCCTCCCACGGCGCGAAGTGCTTGTGCTCGGTGATGCGCGTCCACGGCACGTCGGCGTCGCAGTAGTTCATCACCGGGCACCCCTGCGCGTCGCCTGCACGCACCTCGCGCTCGAAGTCGAGCGTCCGGTAGCCGAGCCGGCCGTTGGCGTGCCCGAACCACGCGTCGATCGGCCCCGTCCACACGACGTGGTCGAACGAGCCCCCGGGCCACGGAGTCGAGAGGTGCACCGAGACGCCCGGGTGGTCGAGGATGGCCTCGACGATCGGCGTGTAGCCGTGGCGGGGGATCGCCTGCCACGGATGGTTGAAGTACGAGTCGTCGTAGGTGAAGCGCACCGGCAGCCTCGCGAGGATGCTCGCCGGCAGTTCGGCGGGGTCGACGCCCCACTGCTTGCGGGTGTAGCCCGCGAAGAACGCCTCGTAGAGCTCGCGCCCCACGAAGGCGAGCGCCTGCTCCTCGAACGTGGACGGCGCCGACTCCCCCGGCTCGGCCTTTGAGCGGATCAGCGCGGCGGCGCCCCCGGGGTCGAGCGCGGTCCCGAAGAACTGGTTGATCGTCAGGAGGTTCACCGGCAGGGAGAACACCCGACCTCCCGTCGTGGCCTTCACCCGGTGGACGTACGGCACCATCTCGCCGAAGCGCCGGACGTAGTCCCACACGTGCGCGTGCTGCGTGTGGAAGATGTGCGGCCCGTAGACGTGCACCATGGGCCCCTCGGCGGAGCGCTCCGTGTGGCAGTTGCCGGCGACGTGGGGGCGCGACTCGAAGACCTCGACCCGGTGCCCCGCCTCGGCGAGCTCGCGGGCCATCACGGCGCCGGAGAACCCCGCGCCGACGACGGCGAACGTCCGTGGCGCCACGCGCCGAGTGTAGGAGACGGCTGCCTACCGGCCGGTAGCGCTCAGTGCGCGAGCCACGGGGCGCACGAGCCGTCGAGGTCGCGCACCTCGATGCGGTCCCTGTTCGCCCACGTCACCGCGTTCGACGGGTCGGGCCGCAGGTTGAACGTGCGGAACGACATCTCCGTGGTGTCGACCGAGAGGATCCGGCCCCGCAGCGGCTCGCCGAGTCCGAGCAGGAGCTTGATCGTCTCGAGCGCCTGGATCGAGCCGATGATGCCCGGCAGCACGCCGAGCACCCCCGCCTCGGCGCAGCTCGGCGCCAGCTCCGCGGGCGGCGGCTCGGGCACCATGTCGCGGTACGTGGGACCGTGCAGCGGATCGAACACGGTGACCATGCCCTCGAACCGGAAGATCGACCCGTGGACGACCGGGATGCCGAGCTTCACGCTCGCGTCGTTGAGCAGGTACCGGCTCGGGAAGTTGTCCGCGCCGTCCACCACCGCGTCGTAGCCCGCGAGGATGTCCATGATGTTCGACGCGTCGAGCCGCGTGTCGTAGGTGACCACGTCCACGTCGGGGTTCAGCAGCGTGAGGGTCTTCTTCGCCGAGTCGACCTTGCGGTCGCCGACCCGGTCGATGTTGTGCAGGATCTGGCGCTGCAGGTTGGACGCGTCGACCTCGTCCATGTCGACGATGCCGAGCGTCCCGACGCCGGCCGCAGCGAGGTAGAGCGCCGCGGGCGACCCGAGACCGCCGGCGCCGAGCAGCAGGACCTTGCTCGACAACAGCTTCGCCTGGCCCTCGGTGCCGACCTCGGGCAGCAGGAGGTGGCGCTGGTAGCGCGTGCGCTGCTCGGCGGAGAGCACCGCCGGTGCGCGCCAGGGACGGCCCTCGTCCTTCCAGCGGCCGAAGCCGCCCGCCAGCGACACCACGTCGCGGTAGCCGAGGTCCTGCAGCGTCTTCGTCGCGAACGCGCTGCGCACGCCGCCCGCGCAGTAGACGACGACCGGCGCCGACTTGTCGACGATGCGCGTCTCGATCTGGGCCTCGAGGTGGCCGCGCGGGATGTGCAGCGCGCCGGGGATCGCACCCTGCTCCCACTCGTCGGGCTCGCGCACGTCGAGCAGCACCGTGCCGCCCGCCGCGAGGCTCGACGCAGCGTCCGCCGGATCGACCTCCGTGATCTCCGACTTCGCCTGCGCCAGCAACTCCCTGAATCCCGCCATGACCGCCTCCCGCCAATACCCTACCGGTTTGGTCAGGTTTTGTCGCCGCCTGGCGCGAGGATCGCGGGCAGCACGTCCCCGAGCTTCGCCTGCACGACCACGTCGGCGAGGTGGTCCATCTCGGTGGGCTGGAGGTTGACGATGACCACCCGTGCACCGTGGTCGCGCGCGATCGGCACCACGAGCGCGGCGGGGTTCACCGACAGCGTCGTCCCCACGGCAAGCACGAGGTCGCACGAGCGGGCCGCGGCGAACGCCCCATCGATCACCGCCGGCACGAGTTGCTGCCCGAAGAAGATCGTCGCGCTCTTCAGCACGCCCCCGCACTCGGTGCACGCGGGGTCCTCCTCCCCGGCCCGCACGCGGTCCAGTACCTCGGTCATCGGCCTGCGGTCGTCGCATCCGAGGCACTCGGACGTGGCGAACGTGCCGTGCACCTCGATGACCCTCGACGGATCGAGCCCGGCCGCCTGGTGCAGCCCGTCGACGTTCTGCGTGACGACGGCCACGAGCCGGCCCTGCGCATCCAGGCCCGCGACCGCCCGGTGGGACGCGTTCGGCTCGGCCCGCCGCATCGGCGAGTCCAGCCGGATCCGCCACGCGCGCTTCCGAAGCTCGGCGTCCGACCTGTAGTGGGACAAGGTCGCGAGCCGCTCGTTGTCGGGGTTCCGCGTCCACGTGCCATCGGGCCCGCGGAAGTCCGGGATCCCGGACTCCGTGGAGATGCCCGCTCCGGAGAACACCACGATCCGCCGCGCCGCGGCGACGAGCCCGGCGGCCCGTGCGACGTCCGGCGTCACGACCGGACCCCCGTCGCGAACCACGGCACCACCGACTCCACGAACGACCACGAGGTGCGGTGCGCGGCGCTCGGCCCGTGCGCGCCGAGCGCCGTGCGGTGGCGCGGACAGGGGTACCCCTTGTTCGAGGCGAAGCTCCAGTGCGGCAGGTCGTCCGCGAGGGCGCGCATGGAACGGTCGCGCACCACCTTGGACAGCAGGGCGGCCGCCGACACGCTCGCGCACCGCGCGTCGCCGCCGACCACGGTGGTCACGCGGTCCACGAGCGGGCCCACGAAGTCCCAGCGGCCGTCGACGATTGCAGCCGCACCATCGAGGTCGATCGTGTCGCGGAGCGCGTCGAGGGCCCGCGCCGCCGCGAGGCGCTGCGCTGCCGACATGCCGAGCTCGTCGCACTCGCGGTTGGTCGCGGCTCCCGTCGCCCACGCCGCGCACGCCGCGGCGACCGGCGCGAACATCGCCTCGCGCCGGGGCTCGGCGATGGTCTTCGAGTCGCGGAGGCCGGCCAGCGCGCCATCGAGCCCGTCGACGACGGCCGCCACGGGCAGCACCGCGACGCCGACGACGAGCGGCCCGGCCCACGCGCCCTTGCCGACCTCGTCGACGCCGACCACCGTGCGCGCACCGTCGTCGAGCAGCGCGCGCTCGATGGAGGTGTCGGGTCGCAGCGTCCGGCTCACCGGATCTCGACCCGGGCGTCGCCCGCGACGAATCCGCCGATCCGCCACCAGCCGCCAGCCGCGAGCAGGTCCGCCGCGGCGGCCCCGTCCACGGCGGCCAGCAGCCCACCCGACGTCTGCGGATCCATGCACAGCGCGGCTGCGACCTCGTCCTCGGCGGCGAACCGCCCGTCGACGTACTGGCGGTTGCGCGGGTCGCCGCCGGTGCGCACGCCCCGCGCCGCAGCCTCCCGTGCTCCGCCGTAGGCCGGAAGCGCGCCGCCGTCGAGCACCAGCACCGCTCCGCTGCGCTCGGCCATTTCGAGGCCGTGTCCCGCGAGGCCGAAGCCGGTGACGTCCGTCGCCGCGTGCACCGCGCGGCCGAGCGCGACCAGCTGCTCCGATGCGGCGCGGTTCGTGGCGCGCATCCCCGCGATCGCGGCGGCCCTCTCGCCGTCCGTGCCGCCCGCCAGCACGAGCGCGGTGCCGAGCGGCTTCGAGATCAGCACGGCGTCGCCGGGGCGCGCGCCGCCCTTGCGCAGGATGCGGTCCGGGTGCACGGTGCCCTGCACGGCGAGGCCGAACACGGGCTCGGGGTTGCGGATGGTGTGCCCGCCCGCGACCGTGCCGCCCGCGCCTCGCACCACCTCGGCGGCCGACGCGAGGATCGCGGCGATCGCCTCGCGCGGGAAGTGCTCGGGAAATGCCGCCACGTTCAGGGCCATCACGACGCGCCCGCCCATCGCGAACACGTCGCTGCACGCGTTGGCCGCGGCGATGGCGCCGAAGTCCGACGGATCGTCCACCAGTGGGGGGAAGAAGTCGGTGGTGCTCACGATCGCCACGTCGTCCGACACGCGGTACACCGCGGCGTCGTCGAACGGGGCGAGCCCGACGATCAGGCCCGGGTCGTCCGCCGGGGCGAGGCCCCCGACGAGGTCGCGCAGCAGCGAGGCACCCCACTTTGCGGCGCACCCCCCGCACGACGTCCACTCGGTGAGCCGAAGCGGTGCGTCGGTGCTCACGCGGGCGAGCCTAGGAGCAGCACCTCGCCGGCCGCCGAGACGGACGACCACGAGGGATCGAGCGCCGGTGCCCGCAGCACGGTGCCCGTCCCCGGTTCGGTCTCCCACAGCAGCGCGGGCCGCCCCATGTGCCAGCGCAGCGCGAACGACGCACGCCGGCCCGGCCCGGCGAACACGCCGCGGCACTGCAGGTTGCGGTCCATCCACGACGCCGTCGCGCGGACGAGCACGTCCGCCGTGCCGTCGCGCGACGGTCGGACCAGTTCCTGCTCCGTCCACGCGGCCGCACGAATGCCGGTCGGGCGCGAGTCGGGCGCGGGTTCCGCCGGCGCCAGTCGCCGCTGCGACCTCGCCACGTCGTCGGCGGCGCGGCGCTCGCCCGCGGCGAGCAGCACGTCGGACGCCGCGAACAGCGCGCGCTCGGCGTCCCACGCCACCGGTGCAGACCTCCGCAGTCCGCGCAGGAGCGACTCGGCCGCCGACGCGCACGCGTCGACGGTGCGCTCGTCGGGCCGCTCGCCGAGCCGCACCAGCTCGTGCAGGACGAGCAGGTCGTCGACCGGATCGCCGGCCGGGACGAGCGCCCGGGATCCGAGGATGAGCGCATCGGCACGCGCACGGTTGACGGCGGGCGCTGCCAGCGGATCGGGCAGGTCGAGCCAGCTCGCGCGCTCGAGCGCGGCGAGCCATCCGCGGCGGACGTCGTCGAACCCGGCGAACCGTGCGGGGTCGGCCGCTGCTCCCCGCTCCACCGGCAGCGCGACCCGTGCCGACGTGCCGTGCGCAATTGGCAGCACCGCACTGTCGGCGGGCGCGCCCCCTGCCTCGCCGGCGGCGAGCCGGCGCAATGGACGCGAGGCCAGCACGCCGCCCGGCGACAGCGCCACGGCGACCGCCGAGGGCGAGTCGTTCTGGAACTCGACCACCACCATGCCGCCGGCGTCGGGCACTGCCCACGCGCGCTGCACCACGTCGCCGCCTGGGACGCGGACGCGGGTCTCCGTGCACGGCACACCCGCGGTGCGCTGCTGGCGCACGCCCTGGTCGGTGGCGGGGTCGTGCCAGCGGTCCTCCGCCATGACCCACCATGCGAGCGACAGGTCGCCGAGCACGATCCCGCCGCGTCCGTCGACGACGGCCGACCACCCGCCGCTGCGCACGCCGAGCAGGTGGCGCGCCGCGCGCGGCGTGCCGGACAGCGAGACGGAGGTGACGACGGCGCTCACTCGAACTCGCCCTTGGTCGTGCGGCTCATCAGCTCGAGCAGCGACGCCGCGGCGGTCTTCGTGCCGTCGCACACCGCCGCCACCTGCTCGCAGATCGGCATCTCGACGCCGTGCCGTCGCGCGAGCGCGACGACGGTGCCCGAGCTGCGCACTCCCTCGGCGACCATGCTCATCGACTCCACGATCGAGGCGAGGGCCTCCCCGCGGCCGAGGCGCACGCCCACCTGCGAATTGCGGCTGTGCGACGACGCGCACGTGGCCACAAGGTCGCCCATGCCGGCCAGCCCCGCGAACGTCTCCGGCCGGGCCCCGAGCGCCGCGCCGAGGCGCGCCATCTCGGCGAGCCCGCGCGTGATCAACGCGGCCTTCGTGTTGTCGCCGAAGCCGAAGCCCTGTGCGATGCCCGCCGCGATGGCGATCACGTTCTTGACGACGCCGCCGATCTCGCAGCCGGTCACGTCGGGATTGGTGTAGACGCGGAAGGTGGGCCGAGCGAACGACGGCACGAGCGCCCTCGCCACCGAGTCGTCGGCGCACGCAAGGACCCCGGCAGCCGGCTGCCCCGCGAGGATCTCCGCGGCGAGGTTGGGTCCGCTCAGGACGGCCACCGGACTGCCGGGAATCGCCTCCGCGAGCACCTCGCTCATCCTGCGGCCCGTGACTGCATCGAGGCCCTTCGACAGGCTCACGACCGGCACGCCCCGGGGCGCGAACTCCGCCACCCGCGCCGCGACGGCAGCGAACCCCGCGGACGGCACCGCCATCGCCACGACGTCCGCACCGTCGAGGCACGCCGCGAGATCGGACGACGCGCGGAGGGACGGCGGCAACGGACGGTCCCCCGTGTAGGCACGGTTGGTGTGCGTCCCCGCGATTTCCTCTGCGAGCTCCGCCCGGCGCGCCCAGATGACGGCGTCGCCGTTCGCGGCCGCGAGGGCGGCCACCGTCGTGCCCCACGATCCCGCGCCGACGACGCACACGCGGCTCCCCATCTGCGCCAGCGTAGGTCTGCGATCCCGTCCTACGCTGTGGCGGTGCCGTCCGGGACCGCGATCGTGGTCCCCGTCAAGGCCTTCGACAGAGCGAAGGAGCGACTCGCCGGCGTGCTCGACGTCGCCGAGCGCGCGGCGCTGGCGGAACGGCTGGCGAGGGGCGTCGTGACGGCCGCACTGTCGGCCGCGCGACCCGTGCTCGTGGTCTGCGACGACGACGCGACCGAGGCGTGGGCGGCCGCCCTCGGCGCCGGGGTGCTGCGGCAATCCGGCAGCGGCCTCGACGCGGCCGCCACGGAGGCCCGCACGCACCTGCAGGGTCGGGCCCAGCGGATCGCCGTGGTGCACGCCGACCTCGCGCATCCCGGTGGGCTGCCGGCGCTGCTCGACCTCGCGGACCTCTCGCCCGGCGCGACGATCGTGCCCGACCACCGGCGGGACGGCACCACGGTGCTCGTCGTTCCCGTCGACGCGCCGTTCGCGTTCGCCTACGGGCCGGGGAGCTTCGAGCGCCACCGCCGGGAGGCCGGGCGACTCGGCGTGCAGCCGGTCATCGTGGAGGAGTCCCTCCTGGCCACCGACATCGACCTGCCGGAGGACCTTGCCGCACTCGACCGCGGCGGTTGAACTGGCCGGTATACGACGATCGGGGGGCCTTTCGGCCCCCCGATCTCCAGTTTTCCGAGCCGACTGAGAGTCGGGTGAGCCGACTACTTCTTTGCCGCCGCCTTCTTGGTGGCCTTCTTCGCCGCCTTCTTGCGGCGCTTCGCCGGAGCCTTCTTCGCCGCCTTCTTGGTGGCCTTCTTCGCCGCCTTCTTGCGGCGCTTCGCCGGAGCCTTCTTCGCCGCCTTCTTGGTGGCCTTGCGCTTCTTTGCTGCCATGTTGGTTGTTCTCCTTGTTGGTTGCTTGCTTACTTGCGGGTGGGGTTCAGTTCGGCCTTGAGCGTGGAGCTCGCGCTGAACTTGATGGCCATCGACGCGGGGACCTCGACCGGTTCACCCGTTCGCGGGTTCCTGCCAGTGCGAGCCTTGCGCGTGGAGGACGTGAACGAGCCGAAGCCCGGCCACGAAACCTTCTCCCCCTTCTTTGCGGAAGCCACGACCAGTTCAAAGAACGCCGAGATCGTGCGCTCAGCATCGTGCTTCGACACGTTGGCGTTCTGTGCAACTGCGTCTATGAGCTCTGCTTTTGTCATGTGTGTGTCCTGGCTTTCTCGGAATCGGATAACTGTTCAACGACATTGGAGTAGGTCGGCGCCGCAAAAGCAAGCATTTCCGCGTCGCGACGGCGCGCACGCGCCGCCGTCACCCGTCGGCGTCGCGGCAGTTCGCCGACGACTTGAGTGTCACGTCGCGACGTAAAGATTCGTCACCGCATGATGGACGACGCCCATTGCAGTGCGCGCGTGGCCGGAATGCGCCGGCGGATGCACCGGCGGAAACCATTGCGGTTATTGGCTTTCGTGGCACTTCCGCGCGTCGCGCACCGTGCGTCAGGTGCAGCGGCGCGTCGCATCGGTGCCCCTCCGGCGCCGCACGATCCCGCGGTCGCACGGTCCGCACGCAGGTGGGTTGCAGGGCCAGACGCGAGGCATCGCAGGCCCGGGAAAAAATCCCGAAAAAAATCCTGCCGGCACCCTCGTCCGGCGCCGCCGAGGCCGCGGTGCACCTCCGGCATCCACCACGCTCGACCCGCGGCGCAGCATGATGCGGATCGTTGCGCGCCGACGAGCTCGACGATCGGGGTGTCCTCGGGGGCACCGGACACGCTCCTGACGGCGTCGTGCTCCGCGTCGTGCTCGACACCTCGGTGCTCGTCGCGGACCCGGGGTGCCTCGCGTCCTTCGCGGGGTGTGCCGTGGTGGTCCCCCTGACCGTGGTCGAGGAACTCGACGGCCTGAAGACCCGCCACGACGACGTCGGACGGTCCGCGCGGGCCGCGCTGCGCGCCCTCGAGGATCTCCGGCGCCGCGCCGGAGGGTCGCTGGCCGAGCCGCTGCCGGTGGACGACCTCGGCGGCACGGTGTGCATCGAGGTCAACGGCATCCAGCGGGGCCTGCTCGTCGAGCACGGACTCGATCCCGCGGTGCCCGACAACCGGATCATCGGCGCCGCCCTCGGCCAGGCACGAACCGGGGCCGTGCGGGTCGTGTCGAACGACGCCGCGCTTCGGATCAAGGCCGCACACCTCGGCCTCGAAGCCGACGAGCACCATCCCGTCGGAGGATCGACCCCGACGAGGGAGAGCGGCTGGACCACCGTCGACGTCCCCGCCGACGACGTGGACGCGATCTTCCGCGACGGGTTGCTGCAGCAGCGGCCGGACGCCAGCACTCCGACGAACACGTTCGTGGTCCTGCGAGCCGGATCGCAGTCCGCGCTCGGCCGGGTGCAGCGCGGCACCATCCACCTGCTGCCGCACGCCGCCCCGGAGGCCTGGGGGTTGCGCGCCCGCAGCAAGGAGCAGCGGTTCGCCCTCGAGCTCCTGATGGATCCGGACGTGTCGGTCGTCGCGCTGGACGGCCGCGCCGGCACCGGCAAGACGGTGCTCGGCGTGGCCGCCGGACTGGAGCAGGTCGTCGAGCAGCGCAGGTACGAGCGGCTTGCGATCTACCGGCCGCTCGTGCCGGTGGGCCGCGCCGAGGTCGGCTTCCTGCCCGGCGACCTCGACGAGAAGCTCGACCCGTGGATGTCGGCCATCCACGACGCAGTGGTCGCCCTGACCGAGCAGCGCTCGAGCCGCGACGCAGACGGCTTGATCTCCTCGCTGACCCAGCGCGGCCAGCTCTCGCTCGAGAGCGTCACCTTCCTCCGTGGGCGCTCCCTGCAGCGCCAGTTCGTCGTCGTCGACGAGGCACAGAACCTCGAGCCGACGACCCTCAAGACGATCCTCACCCGGACCGGGGAGGGCACCAAGGTGGTGTTCACGGGCGACACCAGCCAGATCGACGCGCCCTACCTCGGCGACTCGAACAACGCCCTCGCCGTGCTGATCCGCGCGTTCGCCGGCCAGGACTGCTTCGGGCACGTCACACTCGCGGCGTGCGAGCGCAGCGAGGTCGCCAGCCTCGCCGCCGAGCTGCTGTAGGGCCCCAGCGGGCGGGCGATCCGCCACGGTGCTGCCGGGCCGCCCCCTCGGCCCCGTGGGGCGCAGCCTGCTCAGCCACAAAGCGACCTACGACACTTGACATTTGGTGCCAAATGGGTTTAGCATTAAATACATGGCACTTACCAATGTCCATGGTCCACTGACCGACGACACCACTGCCCAATCGTCGGTTCCCCTCCGGTCGCTGATCGACTGGACGCAGTTCGCGAACTGCAAAGGCAAGACCCGCCTCTTCTTCGCACCCAAGGCCGAGCGCCCCCAGGCCCGTGCCCGTCGCGAGGCGAAGGCGAAGTCGCTCTGTTCGGCGTGCATCGTGCAGGAGACCTGCCGCCAGTTCGCCCGGGAGCACCACGAGTACGGGCTGTGGGGCGGGGAGAACGAGGAAGAGCGGCACTTGGCCGGCTACACGATCGCCGCTCCCATCGGCGTGCGCGCCCGGCAGGCCAAGTCGGCCTGATCCACAGCCGCCCGCGCGGCGCCTGTCAGACTCGGGACGTGGCTGCACAGGACGGAATCTCGGATCCGGGCGACTACGTCACCCGGTTCATCGAGAACATCGAGCAGAGCCGGTTCTCGGACGCCATGGCGATGGTCTCCGACGACTGCGAATACGACAACGTCCCGATCGCCAAGGTGTTCGGCAGGGATGCGATCGTGGACATCCTCTCGAACTTCCTGGCGTCGGCCACGCGGGTCGAGTGGCTGATCCACCACCAGGTCACCGGGGGCGACATGTCGCACGGCGTGGTGATGAACGAACGGACGGACCGCTTCGAGATCGACGGCCGCTGGGTCGAGTTCGACATCGCGGGATTGTTCGTCATCAGCGACGGAAAGATCGCGCTGTGGCGCGACTACTTCGACAAGGAAGCCTTCACGAAGGCCCTCGCCGCGCGCTGACCGTCGCGACACCCGCTCGGTACCGTCCCCCCGTGCCTGCGCTCCCCGACGCAATTGCCGCGCACCGCTTTGCGGTGATCGACACCGAGACCACGGGCCTCGAGCCGGAGTCGTGCCGGTTGCTGCAGGTTGCCGTCGTCGTCGCGAGGGGTGACGGAACGATCGAGCGGCAATGGTCCTCGTACGTCCGTGGCAGGCACTGGCGACCGGGGCGGCTCGGCGCCTGGCACATCCACGGCATCACTCGTCGGCACCTCGCCACCGGCCGGCCGCTCGCCGAGGTGCTCGCGACGGTCGCCGACATGAGCCTGGGCGCCACCGTGCTCGCGCACAATGCGCCGTTCGACCTGGGCTTCCTCCGCGCCGAGGCCCGGAGGGTGGGAGTCGAGCCCCTTGCCGGTCCCGCGGTGTGCAGCCTCCGGCTGTCCCGGTCGCTCGACCCGGAACGTGCCAGGAGCCACAAGCTCGGTGACCTCGCGGCGCGCGCCGGGGTCGAGCCGGCACGGGTGCACGACGCCCTCGCCGATGCGGTCGTCACGGCGGCGGTGCTGCCGCACCTGCTCCACGAGGCCGGCGTGCACGCGCCGGAGCAATTGTCCGCCTGGTTCGTGGACTAGCGCCCCGTGCGCGGCTTCGCCACAGTCTTCTTCCCGGCAGTCTTCTTCCCGGCAGTCTTCTTCCCGGCAGTCTTCTTCCCGGCAGTCTTCTTCCCGGCAGTCTTCTTCGCCGCCGGCCGCGTCGCCCGCGTCCGTGATCCTGCGTACCGCGCCAGCACCTCCCGGGCGGTGGCCGCCTGCAGTCCCGCGTACTTCGACGGCGAGACGAGCGCGATCGAGCGGCCGCCGCGGACGAGCAGGCGGCCGAGCCAGTGGTCGCTCGACACCGCAAGGGTCACGCGCATCGAGCCGTCGGCGAGCACCGAGCGATCGCGGTAGGGATACGGCTCGACCAGCCAGCGGAGGCCCGGCGCCACCACGACCGTCGCCTCGGACTCGGCATCGAGGAACCACTCGCTGCCGCCGTGCGGCACCACCGGCTCGACCTGGACGAACTCGCCCGTTCCGGCCAACGTGGCGATCCGGTCGACGCGGAAGTCGCGTCGTTCGCCGCTCCGGTCGTCGTCGGCGGTGACGTACCAGTTGCCGGCGCGCTCGAACACCGCCCTCGGCACGATCGTCCGTGCGTCGGCCCTGCGCGCGCCCTGCAGCGAGGGGAACGGCTTGCGGTAGTCGATGCGCAACCGCTCGCCCGACTCGGCCGCGGCACGCACCGCGGCGAGGTGCGGAGGCGCCACCACGTCCACCTCGACGCCGCTCGTGCCGCCACCCGCGAGCCGCGCGATCTTGTCGTAGACCCTCGCCAGGGGACCCCCCGCGTCGGCGCCGGGCAGCGCCAGGGCCGTCTTCAGCATGGCAACCAGGCCGAAGAGCTCGGCCGCCGTCAACCGGGCGGGCCGTCCGAGGATCGTGGGCACCTCGGCGTGGATGGTGCCGTTGGCGAGCCGGCGCTGGAACTCCGCCTCGTCGGCATCGTCGAGATCGGTGCCGTCCTCCGGCTCGATCCACACGTCGACGAGGAGGTCGGGCGTGTACGGCGGCACGCCGCACAGCCCGACGAGCTGCAGGTCGCGCACGAGCTGCTCGGGGCTCGCGCCGAACTCCGCCGCCGCGTCCCGCACCCTCACGTGCTTGCGCCGCACCAGCCACGGAATGAGGACGAGCAGCGTCGCGACCCGGTCGCCGGATCCGGCGGGGCCGGGGGGTCTCCTTGCTGCCTTCGGCGCCGCGTTCCGTGACGGGGGGGACGGTGCAACCGTGCGCCGGCCGCGGCCCGATGCAAGCTCCTCCAGCCATGCGACCACGTGGGCGCGGACGTCGGCGGGCCCGACCACCTCGGCCCGGTGCACCATGGCGAGCAGCCACGTGCGGAACGCATCGAGATTGCCGCACGGCACCGAGAACTCGGCCGCGCCGTCGCGATGGCGCGCGAGCACCGCGCGCGACCCCATCTCGCGCTCGACGGTCGGCGCGAGCTCCGCGTCGACGAACACCCGGGCGATGGTGCCCTCGCCGAGCAGCTCCTTGTCGGTCTTCACCGCCCGTGCGAGGTCGAGACCTGCTGGGCGCGGCACCCTGCTCGGTCCGGTTACGTCGGCACGCCCCTCGATGCGGTCGACCCGGAAGACCCGCTGGTCGCCGCGGAGGTGGTCGTGCCCGACCAGGTACCAGCGGCCGCCGCGGCACAGCAGACCGAACGGGTCCACCGACCGCTGCTCGCCGTGGTAGCGGAACCTCACCGCTTGCTGGCGCAGCACGCCGTCGGAGAGCGCGTCGAGCGCGTCGTCGCCGATCGTCAGGTCGACCGAGGTCGTCGTGCCCAGCAGGCGCTCGCCGCCCAGCTTCCACAGCGCCTCGGTCCCGGCCCGCGCGCCGATCCGAACGGTCGCGAGTGCGAGCTGCAGCGCATCCTGCTCGTCGGCGCCGAGGCGGAGATCGGCGAGCTCGTACTCGCGACGGTCGACCGAGTACGCCGACTCGCCCGCGTGGTCGCCGCCGAGGACGACCGTCTGGATCGGGACGCCGAGCGACCGCAGCACCGACTTGTCCCGCTCGAACTTCGCGCGCGCAGCCTGGTCGGAGCCCGGGTAGCAGTCGGAGAGCTCGCGGCGGATCTCCCTCAGCGTCAGCGGGCGCGACCGGTGGGTCAGCAGCGCGAGGAGGTTCAGCAGCCGTTCAGTGTTCGACTTCGCGGCCGGCACGCCGTCAGGCTACGAGGCGGAGCCCCGGTGCAGGAGGTACCAGTCCAGCGTCGCCTCCGTGGCCGCGTCCGACCCGCCCCGGGGCGAGGTTCCCTCGATCTCCGCCAGCACCGCCCCCGCGATGCGCTTGCCCATCTCGACGCCGAACTGGTCGAAGGAGTTCACCCCCCACAGCGCACCCTCGACGACCGTGGAGTGCTCGTAGAGCGCCATGAGGACGCCGAGCCCCGCCGGAGTCCACTCCCCCAGCGCGACCACCGTCGAGGGACGGTCGCCGGGACACGCCACGTGCGGCTCGCCGTCGCGACCGAACGCGAGCGCCGCGGCCTGGGCGAGGAGATTGGCGAAGAGCGCATCCCCTCCCGGACCGCGGCCTGCGACGCCGATGAAGTCGACCGGCACCACCGAGGTGCCCTGGTGCAGCATCTGCATGAAGGCGTGCTGCGCGTCGGTGCCGACGCCTCCCCACACGACGGGCGCGGTGTCGGTGCGGACCGTCCCGCCATCGGCGGTGGTGCGCTTGCCGTTGCTCTCCATCGACACCTGCTGCAGCCACGGCACGAACCCCGCGAGCGCGTCGGAGTACGGCACGACCGCCTTCGCCCCACGGCCGAGGAACGACCGGTTCCAGACGGTCACGAGCCCGAGCAGGACGGGCAGGTTCGACGAGAGCGGCGCGCTCCGGAAATGGTCGTCGGTGGCGCGCATGCCCGCCAGCAGCCCGCGAAAGCGGTCCGTGCCGGTCGACAGCGCGGCGGCAAGGCCGGCTGCCGACGAGACCGAGAACCGGCCGCCGATCCACACGGGCATCGAGAAGGTCCGGCCGAACGCGACGCCCGCAGCACCTGCGGCCCGCTCGGGCCGTTCGGTCACCGCGACGAGGTGCCGCGACGGATCGGGGAGCGCCGCCGCCAGCCAGCCCGCCACTGCCCGCACGTTTGCGACCGTCTCGTACGTGCCGAACGACTTGCTGCACGCCACCACGAGCGTGGTGCGCGGATCGAGGCCGGCGAGCGCCGCGGACGGTGCCGCCGGATCGACATTGGACAGGAACCGGCACTCGAGTGCGCCGTCACCGAACGCCCCGTGCACGAGCCGCGGCCCGAGGTCGCTGCCCCCGATGCCGACGGCCACGACCGACTGGAAGCGCGACCCGTCGGCCGCGCGCTCCGTTCCGTTGCGAACCGCGTCGGCGAACGCGAGCGCGGCGTCGAGCGATGCGCGCGCCTCGCGCACCGCCGCTGCATCGGCTCCCTCGGCGCCGCGCGACGCGACGTGCAGCGCGGGCCGGTCCTCGGTGGCGTTCACGTGCTCCCCGGCGAACATCGCGTCGCGGACCCGGGCGACGCCCGCTTCGTCGGCGAGCGCGACCAGCGCGCCGACCACCTCGTGGTCGACGTGCTGGCGCGACAGGTCGAGGAGCACGTCCGTCGCTCCGAGCGACGCCGACACGGTGAGCGCCGACGGACGCGACGGATCCGAGGCGAACGACCCCGGGATCGACGGAGGATCGACGGCAAGCGCCTCCAGCCGGCGCCACGACGGGAGCACCGTGGGGTCCACGCGCGAAGGCTACCGGTGGCCCGGAAACCGGATCCACGGGGACATGGAACTAGCGTCTCGCACCGTGGTCGTCCGATGAGCCGCGACGACCGCGGCGCCAGCGGCGCGCCGCTCGCGCTGCTCGCCTACGTGCTCTGGGGGCTCCTCACCCTCTACTGGAAGGCCGTCGGCGACTTCAACCCCGTCGACCTGATCGGCTGGCGCATCGTCGCGTCCGCTGCGGTGCTCGCCGCGGTGTGCGCCGCCCGCGGGGCGATTCCCGCCGTGGCGTCGACGCTGCGCGAGCCGCGCTCGCTGCTCGACGTCGCGGCGACGTCCCTCTTCCTGACGGTCAACTGGTCGACGTACGTGTGGGCGGTCGTCGAGGGCCACGTGGTGGAGGCGGCGCTCGGCTACTTCATCTCGCCGATCCTCACCACCGTCATCGGCGTGGTCGTCCTGCGCGAGCGCCTCTCGGGAGTGCAGCGGGCGGCGGTCTCGCTGGCCGGCGCGGGCCTCCTCGTGCTGACGCTCGCCTACGGACGGGTGCCGTGGATCGCGCTCGCCATCGCCGGATCGTGGTGCGCGTACGGCTACCTGAAGAAGCGCACGCCGCTGGCACCGCTCGAGGGCCTCGCCGCCGAGATCGCGGTGCTCTTCCTTCCGGCGCTGGCGCTCGTGGCGATCCGCTGGGGTGCTGCCGACGGCGTCCCCGCGACGGCCTCGGGCACCGAGTGGATCCTCGTGCTGCTTGCCGGCCTCGTCACTGCCGGGCCCCTCCTGCTCTTCGGCGCGGCGTCGCAACGGACCCCGCTGACGGTGCTCGGCCCGATGCAGTACGTGGTGCCGACCGTCGCCTTCCTCATCGGCTGGCTCGGCTTCGGCGAGGAGGTGACGCGCGCGAAGTTCACCGGCTTCGGATTGATCTGGGCGTGCCTCGCCCTCGTCCTCGCGTCGTTCGTGCGCGGGCAGCGCGCGGCTACCGCAGCGCGGGCTGCAGGATCGTCCCCGCCACCACCTGCTTGAGTCCCTCGGTCACCGCGAGCAGGCGCTCGCGGTCGTGCACGGAGTAGGAGAACCGGGTGAGGCCCGACAGCATCACGACGAGCATGTCGTACATGGCCGACTCGTTCACCGCGGGGGACACCTCGCCGCGGACGATCGCGTCGCGGCACAGGGACAGCAGGTAGTCCCGGCCGCGCACGCGGTGCTCCCGGATCGCGTCGGTGAGCTCGGGATGGCGGCGGAGGTCGGACGCCACGCCGATGACGAAGCCGGCGAGGTACGGATCCTCCGCGTCGATCTCGGCGAGGGCGTCTAGGAGCGCCGAGAAGCGGTCGGCGAACCGCTCGTGGCGCGAGGTCGCGCGCTCGAGCGTCGTGAACACCGTCTCCTGCACCTCGGCATAGGTCGCGACGTACAGGTCGGCCTTCGAGGCGAAATAGTGGTAGATCGCCGCGGTCGTGATTCCGACGGACTCGGCGATCCTCCTGTTGGGGGTCGCGTCGTAGCCCTCGGTCGCGAAGCAGCGCCGCGCCTCGCGCATCAGCCGCCTGCGCGTCTCGGCTGCATCGGCGTCGGCAGGACGACCGACCTTCCGTGGAGTCGCGCCGCCGGCCATGCCGGCGACCCTATCCCTCGAGGTCCCGGCGGATGATGTCGGCGAGCTCGATCGGACGGTCGCCCTGGATGCTGTGTCCCGCGCCCTCGACGACGACGGTCCGCGCGGACGGGTTGCGCCTCGACAGCTCGGCGACGTCGTCGTCGTCGACCACGGGCGAGAGCGCGCCGCGCACCAGCGTGACCGGGCACTGCAGCGACCCGACCGCATCCCACAGCCGCTCGGGCGACCTCGGGGCGCCGTCGTGCTGGCGGGCCCTGCGGTCGTAGCGCCACTGCCACGACCCGTCGTCGAGCGGCCGCGCGTTGTGCAGGATGCCGCGACGGAGGCTCGCCTCGCTCCGCGTCGGGTGGTGCGCGACCGTCCGCGCGAGCAGGTCGTCGAAGCTGGGGAACGTCTGCGGCCCGTTGATGAAGTCGGTGACGATCTTCGCCTTCGCGGCGGTGACGCCCGGCGTAATGTCGACCAACAGGAGCCGACGGACCAGCCCCGGATGTCGCGCCGCGAGCGCGAGGCTGGTGAGCCCGCCGAGCGACATGCCGACGACCACCCCTGCGGACGGTGCGAGCCGCGACACCGCTGCGGCGAGGTCGTCGGCCATCGCCTCGATCTCGTAGGTCGCGTCGTCGCGCCAGTCGGAGTGTCCGTGGCCCGGCAGGTCGGGGGCGACGATCGGGACGCCAAGCGCGAGCGCGACCGTGTCCCACGTGTGCGCGTTCTGCCCGCCTCCGTGGACGAGCACCGCGCGCGGTTCGCCCGTCCCCCAGCAGAGCGCGCTGAGCGACCGCCCGCCATCCAGCGGCACTGCGACGCGTGCCACCTCCGGAATCCGGTCGACTGCGAGGCCATGCTCCGCGACGTTCTCGCCGAACAGGCCGAACTCGTCGTAGTGCACGGGGGTCACGGCTGGGCTGCGCCGGCGCCAGTCTCGACGACCGTGGTCGTAGACGTCGCACCCACCGTCGTCACGGTGGCGCCGTCGTCCGACGGAACATAGTTGGGATCGATTCGGTCCCAGGGCGGAGGCGGCGAGCCGTACTCCTCGGGTTCGCGCAGGCCGTCGAAGACATAGACCTTGTCCCCGTATTGCACGAGCGCCGGGAAGTAGCGGGCGACGGTCATCGGGATCCGGATGCACCCGTGCGACTCCGGTTCAAGCGGCACATTGATCGCGCCGTGCACGGCGATGCCGAAGTTGAAGTAGACGGGGTTGTACATTGAGCCGAGCTTGGACTCTCGCATGCCGGCCTTGCGGTTGTAGAAGTAGTAGACGCCCGCCGGCGTGATCGCCTCGCCGCAGTAGCCCCGCTTGATCTGCTCGTCGGTGTCGTTGCCCTCCTCGCCAGGGTCGATCGCCACCTCCTCGCACCACTGCTCGTTCGAGCCGGATGAGATGTGGGTGACGAGCGCCGGCACGGCGCCATTGAACACGACCATCACCTGCTGGGGCAGGTAGATCTCCACGTGTGCCGGCGTGCCCGGCTGCCGGCGGGGCACGATGTTCACCGGACCCTGCATCAGGTCCCACATCTCGGGGGTGACCACGCCCGTCGCGTCGGTCCGCAGCTTGCCCATCACGAGCTTCTCGAACGCCCAGACGGCCTGAATGGTGTTCTGTCCGTATACGCCGTCCTGCGGGCCGGGATCGAACTTCAGGGCCGCGAGGCGCTGCTGCACCATCTTCACGTCGTCCCCCACGACGCCCTGGAAGAGCTCCCGGCGGAGCGGCACCTTCTCCACCACCGGCACCGTCGTCACCGAGAATGGATCGATCTCGGGAGTTCCTCCCGTGGTCGACACCCGACCAGACGCAATGGCGACAACGGTCAGTAACACGGCCACCGCGATCAGTGCCGGCCTCCAGCGCTGGTAGGCCGTCACCGCGCCACCACCCCGAGAGCGTTGAGCGACTTCCGGAGCGCGAACGCCTCGCGGAGGATCTTGACGATCACCGAGGGCCTGCTGAGCGTGGACACGCCACGGGTGCGCGGGAAGTAGTCGGTCCCGAACTGCAGCACCGAGAAGCCCATCTTCTTCGCGCTGACCATCAGCTCGGCGTCGATGAAGGATCCCTCGCTGCGGAGCTGCACCGCGTCGAGGACGCGGCGCCGCACCAGCTTGAACGCGAAGTTCACGTCGCGGAACCTGCAGCGGAAGAGCACCCGCACCAGGAGGTTGTAGAGCGCGGAGTAGACGGTGCGCACCCACCCCTCGCCGGTGCGGTCGAAGCGGTAGGCCGAGACGACGTCGGCTTCGTACTGGTGCATCAGCCGCAGCGCCTTGTGCGCCTCGCGCATGTCGAAGGGCAGGTCCGCATCGGTGTAGAGCACCACGTCCCCCCGGGCCGCTGCGAACCCCGAACGGATGGAGCCGCCGAGCTTGCGGTTGACGGGATGGTGCACGACCCGCACCCGCCGGTTCGCCGCCGCGGCCTCGTCCGCCAGGCGCGGCGTGGCGTCGGAGCTGGCGTCGTCCACCACGATCAGCTCGTAGTCGCCGACCATTCCGCACGCCACGAGCTCGTCGCCGACCTCGGATGCGGCAGCGAGGGCGCGGTGCAGGTACTCCTCCTCGTTCCACATCGGGAAGAACACGGAGAACGTGCCGAAACGGGGGGTCGACATGTCACCCGACAGATTAGTTGCGGTGGACCGTGGGTACTCTGCCATGCATGGAACCCGCCGCTCCTCCCCGAGCCGCGGTCATGGAGCGCCCGTGGCCGAACGTCATGCGCCTCACCTGGCTGCTGTCGATGGTGGCGACCGCAGCCGCGGCGCTGGCCAGCCGGACCGTGGGCAAGCCCGCATGGTGGACGGGGACTGCGTCCGATCCGTCCTTCCCCGGGACGTGGGTCCTGCCGTTCATCGCCCCCGTCGTGGCGATGGTGGCGCTCCGTCGCTGGCCGCGGCGCTCGCCGTGGATCGGCGTCGCGTGCTCGCTCGTGACGGGAGGATTCGCCGCGGGCGATGTCGCGAACAGCCCCGGAACCGCCGTCGTGCTCGCAGCCGTCGCGGCAGCAACGCTCCTCGCGTCGGTTGCGTCCTTCGCCGGCCGCACCCGGGTCCCCCCGGCCGGGTAGCGGATCCGGCCCCGGTGCACCGCACCGGCACGGACGCGGACGCGGACGGTCGGTACCGTGTCTGCGTGTCCCGCTCCGCCTCCACCGTGCTGCACTCCCTCCCGACCGGCGAACGCGTCGGCATCGCCTTCTCCGGCGGGCTCGACACGTCCGCGGCCGTCGCCTGGATGAGGTCCAAGGGCGCCCTCCCGTGCGCCTACACCGCCGATCTGGGCCAGCCCGACGAGCCCGACCTCGCCGCCGTGCCGCAGCGCGCGCTGCAGTACGGCGCCGAGATCGCGCGGCTGGTCGACTGTCGCGAGCAGCTCGTGCACGAGGGACTCGTCGCCCTGCAGTGCGGCGCATTCCACGTCTCGACGGCCGGCAAGACGTACTTCAACACCACGCCGCTCGGACGAGCCGTCACGGGGACGCTCCTCGTGCGGGCCATGCAGGACGATGGCGTCGGGGTCTGGGGCGACGGCAGCACGTACAAGGGCAACGACATCGAGCGCTTCTACCGGTACGGCCTGCTCGCCAACCCGTCGCTGCGCGTGTACAAGCCGTGGCTCGACGAGGCGTTCGTGGGCGAGCTGGGCGGCCGCGCCGAGATGAGCGCGTTCCTCTCGTCGCGGGGACTGCCGTACCGCGACCCCGCGGAAAAGGCGTATTCCACCGACGCCAACATCTGGGGCGCCACGCACGAGGCGAAGCAGCTGGAGCACCTGTCGTCGTCGATGCACCTCGTCGCGCCGATCATGTGCGTCGCCCACTGGGATCCCTCGGTGGAGGTGCCGTCCGAGTCGGTGCGAGTGGCGTTCCGCGAGGGGTGGCCGGTGGCGATCAATGGCCGCGAGTTCTCGAGCCGGGTCGACCTCGTGCACGAGGCGAACGCCGTCGGCGGGCGCCACGGACTGGGCACGTGCGACCAGATCGAGAACCGCATCATCGAGGCCAAGAGCCGGGGCATCTACGAGGCGCCGGGGCTCGCGCTCCTGCACGTCGCCTACGAGCGGCTCGTCTCGGCGATCCACAACGAGGCGTCGATCGAGAACTACCGGACGATGGGGCGCCGCCTGGGGCGGCTGCTCTACGAGGGCCGGTGGTTCGACCCGCAGGCGCTGATGCTGCGGGAGTCGCTGTCGCGGTGGATCGGCTCGCTCGTCACCGGCGAGGTCGTCCTCGAGCTGCGGCGCGGCGACGACTACACGATCCTCGACACGACCGGCCCCGGCCTCACCTACGCGCCGGAGCGGCTCAGCATGGAGCGGGTCGACGGCGCGGCGTTCGGGCCGCTCGACCGCATCGGCCAGCTGACCATGCGCAACCTCGACATCCAGGACTCGCGGGCGAAGATCGACGAGTACCGCGCCGCCGGCACGCTCGGCGGCGGCCTGCTCGAGCTCGACGCCGACTAGTTCGCGTCCGGTTTCCGCGCGACGAGCTGGGCGACGAGCGCGGCGACGAGCGCGGCCCGCTCCCCCATCGACGCGACATCGACCCATTCGTGGTCGGCGTGCGCTCCCCCGCCGACGGCGCCGAGCCCGTCGAGCGTGGGCACCCCCGCAGCAGCGGTGAAGTTGCCGTCCGATCCGCCGCCGACGGAGACGCCGGCCAGGTCCCCGACACCCACCGACGGCGCCGTGCGCCGTGCGAGCTCGTAGAGATCGGCCGCGGCGGACTCGTGCATCGGCGGGCGCGACACCGAGCCCGACACCGAGAGCGACGCGCCGGGCAGCTCCGCGACGAGCGCGGCCATCGAGTCCTCGACGCGGCGCCGCTCGCCGTCGGACGTGACGCGCACGTCGACCGTGATCATCGCCCTCGCGGGCACGACGTTCTCGGCGGTGCCGGAGACGGCCATCGTCGGCGTCACCGTGGTGCCGCGATCGGGCATCGACAGCGCCGCGATCCTCGGCACCTGCAGCGCGAGCTCGACGAGGGCGTTCACGCCCTTCTCGGGCTCGAGACCCGCGTGGGACGCGCGCCCCGCGATCGTCACGGTGAACGTGCCGACGCCCTTTCGGCCGACCTTGAGGGCGCCGCCGTCTGCCGACGGCTCGAGCACGAGCACCGCGCCCGCGGTGCGCGCGCGCTCGACGATCAGGTCGCGCGAGGACGCGGATCCCGTCTCCTCGTCGGCCGTGAGCAGGATCTCGACCCCGTCCGGTGCGCCCAACTCGGCGAGCGCGAAGAGCGCCTGCACGATGCCCGCCTTCATGTCGAACGTGCCAGGCCCGGTCGCGCGCCCCTCGGCGACGCGGAACGGCCGGTCCGCGACGGTGCCCTCGGGAAAGACGGTGTCGTGGTGCCCGACGAGCAGCACGCGCGGACTTCCGCCGCCGCTCCAGTGGACGTGCGGCCCCGCCGCACCTGCCACCAGCGTCGGCGCAGTGCCGAGCATGCGCTGCACCATCGCGGCCACGACGTCGGCCGACTTCGCGAGGAGGTCGGGCCGTCCCGACGTCGACTCGGTCGACACCAGCTCGTCGAGCGCCGCGACCATGTCGTCGGTGCGGGCGTCGAGCCGTCCCCGCAGGACCGTGCCGTCGAGCTGCACCATGCCCTCAGTCTGCCCGTTCACGCCCCCTCGGCAGGGGAGTAGGGTCCGCACATGGCGCGCTTCTTCCGTGCGCGGCGCGGGCCCGCGGTCGCATTCGCCACCGTGCTCTCCATCCTCGCGCTCCTGTTCTCGCTGGCCCTCGGCGTCCTGCTCTCGGTCGGGACCGGCAATCCCGCGACCAGGGCGATCCACGCACTCACGGAGGACGCCGAGTTCCGCGACGAGGCCGCGAGATTCTTCGTCGCCAAGCTGTCGGAGGGCGCGGAGGGCGACGCGAGCCAGGTGCTCACGCGCAACGAGGCAGCCGTCACCGAGGTACTCGCCGACCTCATCGGCTCGGAGTCGTTCACCTTCGAGCTCGACGCCATCTCCGATTCGGCCCGCAGGTGGTTCGTCGACGGCGATCCGGCGTCGAGGCGCATCTCCATCGCGCCACCGGTGTCGCAGATGGTCGATTCGCTCGCGGCGGTCGACCCGCAGTTCGGCGCGCTCCGGGAGGGTCTCGCCGACCTCGACCGGCTCGACCTCGGTGGAGACGGCGGCGACTCGCCCGAACTGGGCCGGATCATCGACGCCGTCATCCTCGCGACGCTCGCGCTGCTGGCCCTCGTCGCCGCCGCTGCGGCCGGATACGCCCGCGTCGCGGCTTCGTCGAGCGGAGCCATGCGGACGTTCGGCGCCATGTTCGCGTCGATCGGCGCGCTGCTGGTTGCGGCCTGGTTCGCCGCCACCATGGCGGTGGAGGCGGCCGCGTCGTCCCAGGACGAGGCACTCGCGCGGATCGCCATCCCCACGGCCGTCTCTGCGGTGGCCTCCCCCATCCGCACCCTCGGTGCCGCATGGCTGCTCGCCGGCGCAGTCCTCGTCGTCGCCTCCGTGGTCCGCGGCCGTCGCGCCGCCGCGGCCTGAGCACTCGGCGCGCCTACGCGCGGATGTCGCGGCGCAGGAACCCCGCGAACGTCCCCCACCCGAGCGCTGCGACGAGGGCGAGCGACCGGACCGAGTACCCCGCGTCGATGCCATGGTTGACGGCGTCCGATCCGAGCGCCCACTGCACCGGGTTCCACGGCAGCAACGCATCGGCCCACGAGGCGAGCGGGGCGATCGAGTACAGCACGAACGCGACGATCGCCGAGCCGACCGTGGCAGCCAGCGCCGCCCCCTTGCGGCCGGTCGCCCCGCCCACCGCCGCGCCGAGCGCGGCGAAGGTCGCACCGAGCAGCGCCAGGTGCCACGCCGCGGCTCCGTAGCGCGAGACGGGCACGGAGAAGTCGAGGAGCCGGGTGCCGACGACGAGCGCAACGGCCAGCACCGCCCCGACCGCCGCGAGCACCAGCAGCGACGCGAGCGCCCGTGCCGCGAGGTACGCGCCCCGACGCACGGGGAGCGACAGCACGATGTCGGCGGTGCCCTCGTCCTCGTCCTCCGCGGCGATCCGCGACCCCCACGCCGACCCGATCGAGATGAAGATCAACGGGAGCGTCGCACTGAAGAGCTCGGTGTTCAGGTAGCCGGTCTCCGAGACGTAGTCCTCCATGCGGAAGATCTTGCGCAGTGCCTCGGGCATCGCCTGGGCGACGCCGCTCACTTCCTCGGCGGACGCGCGGAAGCTCCGGTACACCCACAGTTGCACGGCGACGAGCGCCGCGACGCCCGCCATCCACGCGAGCGTGGTCCTGCGGCGGTCGCGCAGCGACTTCGCGGCGAGGAGCCACGGCGTCACGGCGAGCCGTCCACGACCGACAGGAAGACCTCCTCGAGGCTCTGCTCGCGGGACTGGACGCCCACGAGGCCGAGTTCGAGCGCGGCGCGGAGCAGCGGCGCCTCGCTCCCGACGACGCGGCACGAGAGCACCGTCCGCGACGCGACGACGTCGCGCACCCCCTCGACGCCGACCAGCGCCGACGCAGGCACCGGAGCCGCGAACTCGAGGTCGATGCGCCGGGGTGCGCGGGAGCGCAGCCCCTCCATGTCGTCCACGAGCGCGAGGCGCCCCCGGTGCACCACCGCGACGCGCGTCGCGAGCCGCTCGACCTCGGCCATGACGTGGGATGACAGCAGCACCGTCGCGCCGCGGGCACGGCACCCGTCGATCATCGCGTCGAACTCGCGCTGCACGATCGGATCGAGCCCCGAGGTCGGCTCGTCGAGCACGAGCAGGTCGGGATCGTGCATGAACGCCTGGACCAGCGCGACCTTCTGCCGCGTGCCCTTGGACAGCTGGGAGATGCGGCCCTCCTCGCGCAGCCCGAGCCGCTCGCACAGCTCCGACCGCCGGCGCGAGCCGTCGCCACCACGCAGCCCCGCCAGCAGGTCGAGGTAGTCGCCGACCCGCATCGTGCCGTAGAGACCAGGTTCGCCGGGCACGTACCCGGTCCGTGCGCGCCACGACGGATCGGCCCCCGCGACGTCGGCCCCGAACACCCGTGCCGTTCCGCCAGTCGGCCGCAGCAAGCCGAGCAGCGTGCGGATGATCGTGGTCTTGCCCGATCCGTTCGGCCCGAGCAGTCCGACCACGTCGCCGCGGTGCGCGGTGAACGACACGTCGTCGACGCCCCTCGAGCGGCTCCGGCCGAGGAATCCGGACGCGTAGGTCTTCGAGAGGTGCTCCACCTCGACGACGGGCGACACGCGGCGGACGCTACCCACCCTGCCGGCCACCGGCGACCGGATCGGACCGCACGGGACGCCCGTCGGTATTCTGCATCCGTGCCGGTGAACGACGCGTCGCACCCGCTCGTCCTCGTGATCCTGGACGGCTTCGGCGTCGTGGCGCCGGCGGACGACAACGCGGTGACGCTGGCCGACGCACCCGTGCTGCACCGCCTGCTCGCCGGCGAGGGCTGCACCCTCGTGCACCTCCGGGCGCACGGCACCGCGGTCGGACTGCCGTCGGACGCCGACATGGGCAACTCCGAGGTCGGCCACAACATCATGGGTGCGGGGCGGACCTTCGATCAGGGTGCGAAGCAGGTCGAGGAGGCGCTGCGCACGGGCAGCATCTGGGACGGGCCGTGGCCGGAGATCGTCGGACGGGGACGTGCCGGCGGCCGCATCCACTTCGTCGGGCTGCTCTCGGACGGCAACGTCCACTCCCACGTCCGCCACCTCGCCGCGCTGCTCGGCCGCGCGGCGGACGACGGCGCGCGGGACCTCGTGGTCCACGCGCTGTTCGACGGACGGGACGTCACCGACGGCACGGCCGAGCGCTACGCCGGCGAGACCGAGGCGCTCCTCGCCGCGCTGCGGGACCGGCACGGCGTCGATGCGCGATTCGGCTCGGGCGGAGGCCGGATGTGCACGACCATGGACCGCTACGAGGCGGACTGGCGCGTCGTCGCCCGCGGGTGGGAGGCGCACGTCGCGGGAACCGCCCGCCCGTTCCCGTCGGTCGCCACTGCGCTCGCGACCCTGCGCGCAGAGGACCCGTCAGTCAGCGACCAGTTCCTCCCCGCGTTCACGGTGGTCGGTGCGGACGGCGCACCGGTCGGCGCGGTGCAGCCCGGCGACGCCGTGGTGCTGTTCAACTTCCGCGGCGACCGGATGATCGAGTTCTACCGGGCGCTGACCGAGGAACCGTTCGACCGGTTCGACCGCGGCCCGCTGCCGGGCGGCCTGCTCGTCGCGGGCATGACGCTGTACGACGGGGACCTCGGCATTCCGGAGCGGTACCTCGTGCAGCCGCAGCGCGTCGACGAGACCGTGTCGGAGATGGTCGCGCGCGCGGGGCTCGCGCAGGTCGCCATCGCCGAGACGCAGAAGTTCGGGCACGTGACGTACTTCTGGAACGGCAACCGCTCCGACAAGTTCAATCCCGCGCTCGAGGAGTACGTGGAGATCCCGTCCGACCTCGTGCCGTTCGAGCAGCGCCCGTGGATGAAGTCGGCCGAGACCGCCGACGAGATCGTGCGACGCATCGGCGAGCGCCGCTTCGCGTTCATCCGCGCCAACTTCGCCGCCGGCGACATGGTGGGCCACACCGGCGACGTCGCCGCGTCGACCGCGGCCGTCGAGGCGATGGACCGCGCCATCGCGCGCGTGCTGGACGCCGTCCGCGAGGCGGGCGGCACGCTCGTGCTGACCGCCGACCACGGCAACTGCGAGGTGCTGGTGGAGCGCGACAGCGACGGCTCGCCGCTCACCGGCCCGGACGGCCGCCCCGTGCCCAAGAAGTCCCACACGCTGTCGCCGGTGCCGTTCGTCGTGGTCGACGCGCTCGGGCGCGATGTGAAGCCCTCGACCGTCGAGCGGCCGGGCCTCGCCAACATCGGCGCATCGCTGCTGGCGATGCTGGGTGTGCCGGTGCCCGCGGCCTACGCCGAGCCGGTGGTGACGGTCGGCTGATCCGGACCGGTCAGGGCTGGACGACCGTGCGGCGCCCGCGCTGGCGGAAGCCCTTCGGACAGGACGGATCCGGTCCCTTGACCACGCGCACCTTCGATCCCTTGGCGCACCTGATGCGGTACGTCACCACGGGTGACGTCACCGCCGCGTCGGGACACGTCGACTCGCCGTACATCTGCCGGATGACGGCACGGTCAAACGCACTCAGGACCGCGGGACCGTAGGGCTGCTGCCAGGGGTCCTCCTGCGTGCTCTCGACGTCGTCCCGCGGGCGGATGTCGCCCATGCCGAGCACGTTCCCGAGCTCGTGCATGACCCCGTGCTTGAAGCCCGCGCCCCCTGCCGCGAGGAACGCGGACGACGAGCGCATGCGGATCGTGGCGCGGGAGCGGATGCGGTCGCCGCCCCACCATCCGTTCCAGTAGCCGTCGACGGAGGTCCCCATCTCGGCGATCGGCGTCCATCCGATCGTGATCTCCGCGGCTGCACCGCCCGCGACCTCCTCGAGGGCGATCGAATCGAGCGCCGCGTCCCACGCGGCAAACGCCTCGCGCACCAGCGCCAGTTCCGCTTCCGAGAACGGCCGGGTGACGGCCTCGGTGTGCACGGTGGTGGCGAACGGCGTCCAGCGCAGGGTCCTCGACGCGCCGGGCGCCGTCCACACCGTGCCGTAGTAGTCGTCGTAGAACAGCGTGGCGAGGTCGTGGGTCGGGCACGGCGCGGCCGCCGACGCGGTGACCGACTCCGGCGGGATCGACTCCGCGGCGCGCACGGGGCGCGCGAGGCCGGTCGCGACGAGCGCCGCGAGCACCGCGGCGGCCGCGCGCCGCATCAGCGGGCGCTGCCCGTGGCGAACGCGGCCAGGTGCGCCGCTGCGTCCGCCGTGATCTCGGGGCAGACGATCGGGATCACCTCGGTCGCGTGCATCGTGCCCTTCACCTCGCGGCACCTGGCCTGCACGCCGGCTGCCAGCAGCCGGCGGTAGAACGCCACGCCCTCGTCGCGCAGCGGATCGCACTCGTTGACACTGACCACCGTCGGCGGCATGCCGGCAAGGTCGGCCTCCGTCGCCCAGTACGGCCACGCGAGCGGGTTGCGCGCGTGCTCGGCGCCGTACGCGAGGAACGGCCCGTTCCCGTCGAGGTTGAGGAAGATGCCGTGGTTCTCCACCGTGCTCGGCAGCTCCGGCCTCGGGTACTCGCCCACGATGTACGGGCAGAGCGCGTACAGCCCGGCCGCGAGCGCCGGCGACCCCTCGCGCACGCAGCGCATCGCCAGCGCGATCGCCAGGTTGCCGCCGCCACTCTCGCCCGCGACCACCACGCGCGCCGGGTCGATGCCGAGCTCGGCGCGCCGATCGTGCAGCCAGCGGAGCCCGGACATGCAGTCGTTCAATCCCCCCGGGAACGGCGCGATCTCGGGCAGTGCTCCGGGCTGCAGGGAATTGCGGAACTCGACGAGCGCAACTGCCACGCCGTGCCGCGCGACGATGCGCGCCCACGCGCGGTAGTTGCCCATCGTGCTGGACAGCGACGCCATGCCGCCCCCGTGGATGTAGAACACGCACGGCAGCACGCGGCCGTCGTCCGGCCGCACCACGGTGACCAGGATCTCGTTGCCGTCGGGCCGCGAGGTCGTGCGGTGCTCCACCGTCGACAGCCCTGCGCTCGGGGCCACCTCGTCGGTGTCGCACAGCAGCATCAGGTCGCGCTGCTGACGGGCGTACTCGAGCGCGGCAGGAGTGTTGGCGGCCGCGACGGCCTCGTCGCGGGTCGCAAACCGCGGCGGTTCCCCCTGCGGCGGCAACAGGCTGAGCGCCCACCTCACGCGCGGGTCGAGCCGCTGGTCAGCCGAGGGATCGTGCGCGGATGGTCGGTCTGCGGTGCTCGTCACGCCCCAAGTAGAGCACCCGCGCCACCTGGTCGGGCACACTGTCGCCATGCCCGCACCCGATCTCGACCCCGTCCGCTACGTCCGGCTCACCACGTTCCGCCGCACCGGCGCGGCGGTGCACACCCCGGTGTGGTTCGCCCCCGTGCCGGGCGGCTGGGGCGTCATCACCGAGGCCGACGCCGGGAAGGTCAAGCGCATCCGCGCGGGGTCGCCGGTCCTCATCGCGCCGTGCGATGCACGGGGGCGCGTGGCGGATGGCGCGCCCGAGTGGACCGCGTCGGCGACGCTCGTGACCGGCGACGAGGCCGCCGCCGTCCGACGGGCGGTGCGCCGCCGGTACCGCGTCGGCTACGCCGCGTTCTCGCTGCTCTGGATCGTGCAATCCGCCGTCGAGCGCCTGCGCCGCGCGCACGACGCGCTCCCCGAGACGGCGATCGTCCTCACCGTCGCACCCTGAACGGAGGCGTTCACGCTGCGCCGGGCGACGGGACGAGCGCGGCGAGCGACTCGGCGACGATCGCCCACGACGGGCGCCGATCGTCCGGCATCTCCGTGAGGTAGTCGCGCACGTAC
>JAGWXX010000089.1 GCA_018969685.1 Acidobacteriota bacterium
GCGAGCTTCGGCTCGGCCATGACCACGGGGCTGGACAGTTCCGTCACCGACTGCAGCGGACCGAGCTCCGCACCGAAGAGATCCGCGTAGTCGCGGGCCTTCTTCGTCGCCTGCTCCACGGCTTCGGTGCGCGCACGCTCCGTCGCATCCGCGAGGTCGAGCACGGTCGGCGCCACGGACTCGACCGAGATGCCGTCTCCGACGGCGCGCACCACTTCCTGCACGGTCTCGCCCGCGGCACCGGCGTCGCGGAGCAGCACCGAGAACGCCTGCGTCGCGCGGTAGCCCAGCAGCACCGGCGATCCGCCGTTCGCCGGGTATTCGTACTCGGGCACGACGGTCACGGTGCGGCTCGACACGTCGTCGCCATCCACGCCGGCGTCGTCGAGCGCGGAGCGAGCGGCATCGGCCATCTGCGCGACGGCCGACACCGCCGCTTCGTTCGAGTCGGAGCGCTGCGAGACGGCGAACGAGAACTGGACCGCATCCGGCACGACCCGGACCGTCCCCGACGCCTGCACGGTGACGCCGCGACCCGGAACCTCGACCCCCTGGTAGGTGTCGCCCCCGCCGATGCTGCAGCCCGCGACGGCGAGCGCCGCAACCACAATGCCGAACCCTGCCACTGCACGCCTCGCCGCGACCGTTTCCATGGCGTCAGTATGCCAGTTCGGGTGCGTGGACGGACGTCACGAACCTCGCGAGGCTCCGGGCACCGACCTCGCGGCGAACACCGCGAACGACGGCCCATTGGGACTGTCGGGACGGTCGAAGGCGGTGCGGATGTCGTCGAAGCCGAAGGATCGCAGCAGGTCGAGCAGGTCGCCCCGTCGCATCCAGAGCGAATGGCGCTCGGGGCCGCCGCAGAACCCCGACCATCCCAGCGCCTCCTCGTACAGCATCGGGACGAGCCGGATGTCGACGCCGTTGCACCGGCGGTCGATCTGCTCGCCGGTCCGCCACTTCGTCCCGATCCGTGACGCAGCATCGGGGTGCCACGCCGCAGGATCATCGAGGAAGTAGTGCGTCCAGAGGAAGACGCGGTCGGATGCACCGGCGAGGTCGGCCACGAGTCGTTCCGGTTCGACCATGTGGTACAGCACGCCGGACGCCACCGCGAGGTCCCACGGACCGCCGGAAGGAAGCGAGCGCGCAAAGTCCCCGAGGACGAACTCCGACGACATGCCGAGCAGGTTCTTCACCGTGAGGCACCGCAGGAACGCCGAGTGGTTCGCTTCGACTGCAGTGACGCGTGCGCCTCGTTGCTCGAGCATCCACGTGTGCCCCGCCTCGAGCGGACCGAGCTCCAGCACCCGCGCCCCGTTCAGGTCGCCGACCTGCTCGGCGAGCCAGTCGATCCGTGGATCGGCGAAGAGCTCGGCCCTCCCGGGTCCGTCGCGTCCGGGCAGCCGCGACGACCATGATCCGTCGAAGAGCGACAGCGCCGCGTCGGGTCCGGGGGCGAGCACGCTGTACTCGGACCTGATCTCCGGTTGTGCGCCCGCACGCCGGTGGGCCTCGGCAAGGTCCGCCCGGAGCTCCCGGATGCGGGCGCGGAGGCGCGCCGACTCGCGACCCGTCAGCCGGTCCGCGAACGTCCCGAGCGCGGCCCTCATGCGTCCCACGACGACCTCAACCGTGACGATGCGGCACCGACGGCGCGTCGGACGCGGTCAGGCCCGCTGCCACGTGCGCGTCACGACCCGCCGACAGACGAGGTGCCGGCCGTTGACGACCCGCCGGGCACCCACACGGGGGCAGCGGGTGCCGACGACCGGGCGGGGGGGCGCGGTTACCGCGGGCGCAGTGGTGCTGCTAGGCGGGGTCGTGACTGTGGCTGGTGCGCCAATCGTGGTGAACAGGATGGTTCCCTCGGACACGGCACCGCCGTAACTCTCGTCGGCAAGGTTGTCAAAGGCTGTCGCATCGATCGTCACGTAGTACGTCGTGCCGTACGCGAGGTCGTTCGCCCAGTTGATCGTCACCACTTCGTTGACCAGCGACACCTTTGTCGTGTCGCTGACGCGCGCGGTCTCGACCAGGACGTTCGTTCCGTACACGTAGATGCGGATGCCCCCTTCTTCGGCGGTCACGGCTTCGCTGAAGGTGAGCACGAGGTTCGCCCCGACGGCCACTCCCGTCGACCGGCTCACGGGCGACGTCGACCTGAGGAACGGGGGAACGGCAGAGGCCGAACCTCCGAATGAGAGAGCCCCCGCCACGAGTGCCACGATGACACCAACACCGGATCGACGGAGCTTTCCCTGCACGCTGGACCTCCCTGACGAACACGATACCAGCGGCACCCGAGACCATTCACCGGAGATAGCCTCCAACCGGACGCGTCCCGCATTCGGGACGGATGGACTTCCGGGGGTCTCCTGCCGATGTCGCGATTCCGTGGCCTTGCCACCCTGACGATCCTCGGCGCGGTGCTCATCGCGGCGTGCGGCGGCACCGGCGCACCGGATGACGGCTCGACCGCGCCCTCCAACGACACCCTCACCGTGGGATTCGCGCTCGAGCCCGTGAGCCTCGACATCACGGGGGCTGCCGGAGCGGCGATCCCCCAGGTGCTCCTCGGCAACGTCTACGAGGGCCTCGTCGCCGTCGCCGACGACGGCTCGATCGTGCCGGCACTGGCCGAATCGTGGACCGTCTCCGACGACGGGCTCGTCTATACGTTCACCCTCCGTGACGCCACCTTCCACGACGGGAGCGCGCTGACGACGTCGGACGTGATCTGGAGCCTCCAGCGGGTGTCTGCCGAGACGACCGACGTGCTGCCCGCGATCACCCAGCAGTTCATCGGCATCCAGCAGGCCTTCGTCGCAGGGGACCGCGGCATCGAGATCACGCTCGGCGCCCGCGACAACGACTTCCTCTACAACCTCAGCCAGCGCGGCGGCGTCATCCTCAAGCAGGACAGCACCGACCTGGCCGGCACCGCGAACGGCACGGGTCCGTACCGTCTGAAGGAGTGGAACCGCGGCAGCAGCATCGTGCTGGAGCGGTGGGACGGCTACCACGGCGAACCTGCCGCGTCGAAGACCGTCGTCTTCCGCTACATCGAGGACGCGACCGCACTCAGCAACGCCGCGCTCGCCGGCGAGATCGACGTGATGTCGACGGTGCAGGCGCCCGAACTGCTGTCCGCATTCGAGGGGCGGGACGACCTGCAGGTGCTCACCGGCACCACCTCGTGCGAGGTGACCATGGCGATGAACAACTCGCGGCCGCCGTTCGACGACGTGCGCGTCCGGCGCGCCGTGCGCCAGGCGATCGACAAGAAGGCGCTCATCGACGTCGCCTGGGCCGGCTACGGGCTCGAGATCGGCAGCTTCGTCCCGCCGACCGACCCCTGGTACGAGGACCTGTCGGGGTCGGCCCCGTTCGACCCTGACGCGTCGCGCGCGCTGCTCGCCGAGGCGGGCGTCCCCGATGGCACCGAGGTCGTGCTCGACGTGCCTCCCATCGCCTACGCCACCAACTCGCAAGACTTCATCGCGGCGTCGCTCGCCGAAGTCGGGCTGCGGGTGTCGATCAATCCGATCGAGTGGGCGGAATGGCTCGATCGCGTGTTCACGCAGGCCGACTACGACATGACCATCGTGTGCCACGTTGAGCGCAACGACATGGCGATCTATGCGAACCCCGACTACTACTTCCGCTACGACAGCGCCGAGTACCGCGACCTGGTCTCCCGCGCCGCATCGGCACCCGACGACGCCAGCCGCACCGATCTCCTGCGGCAGGCTGCGCGCCTGCTCGCCGACGACTCGGCCAGCGACTGGCTGTGGCTGCTGCCGAACCTGCAGGTCGCGGCGACCGGCATCACCGGCGTCCCGCTCAACGCGGTCGGCGACGGCTATCCCGTGTCGCGCATCTCCCGCGGTTAGACCGGGGGCGTCGCTGGGCGTCCGTCTCCCTCCCCACCTCCGTCGGTCGGCGACCGTCGCGGCGACGATCGTGTCGGCGACGCTGCTCGTCTTCCTGCTGCTGCGAACCCTGCCCGGCGACCTCGCGGTGGCTCGCCTCGGTACCAATGGCGATCCTGCGGCTCTCGCCGCGCTGCGCACTGCGTACGGGCTCGACCGTCCTCTCGCGGTGCAGTACCTCGACTGGCTGTGGCGCGCGCTGCGGGGCGACCTCGGCACGTCGATGCTGTCCGGTGCCGACGTCGCGTCCGAGATCGCACGGAAGTCGTCGGTCACCCTGCCGTTGATCCTCGCGTCGTCGCTGGTTGCGCTCGCCGTCGCCGTGCCGCTCGGCGCGCTCGCAGGCCTCCGCGCACGGAAGTGGGACGGCGCGGTGCTGTCGGCCGCCAGCCAGCTCGGCGCGGCGGTCCCACCGTTCTGGATCGGCCTCGTGCTCATCACGGTCGTCGCGGTGCAGTGGCGCGTGCTGCCCGCCGGTGGCTTCCCCGTCGACGGATGGTCCGACCCCGCCGGCGCGCTGCGTTCGCTCGCATTGCCCTCGGTGACGCTCGGCGCCGCACAATCGGCGATCCTCGTGCGCTTCGTGCGCTCGGCAACCGTCGACGCGCTCGGCTCGGGGTGGCTGCGCACCGCCCGGGCGACGGGTCTCGGGCGCGCCGAGGCGCTGCGGGTGCACGGCGCGCGTGCCATTGCGCTCCCCGTCGTGTCGGTCCTCGGCGTCCAGATCTCCACGCTCGTCGCCGGGTCGATCGTCATCGAGCAGGTGTTCGCACTTCCCGGCATCGGCGCCATGCTCGTGCGGGACGTCGGATTGCGCGACCACGTCAAGGTGCAGGGCACGGTCGCCGTCATCGTGGCCGCCGTGCTGCTCGTCTCGGCCGTGGCCGATGCGGTCGCGGCCAGGCTGGACGGGCGAAGGAGCCGTGCGTGACCCGCACATCCCCGCACCTCGCCGTCGGCTCGGCGCTCGCTGCGCTGTGCGGTGCCGCTGCGCTGCTGCCCACGTCCTGGCTCCAGCACGATCCCCTCGCGATCGATCCGCATGACCGCTTCGCCGATTCGTCGTGGCAGCACCCTTTGGGGACCGATGCCCTCGGCAGGGACGTGCTCAGCCTCGTCGCCGCCGGGGCACGGGCGACGCTCGGCACCGCGCTCGGTGCGGTCGCCATCGCCATGGTCGTGGGCGTCCTGCTCGGCGTCGCCGCCGCCACCTGGCCCCGTGCCGCCGGAGCCGTCGTCCGCCACGCCGGCGCGATCATGCTCGCCCTGCCGTCGCTCCTCGTCGCGCTCGTGCTCGTGGCCGCGATCGGACCCGGGGCGGCGACCGCGGCGGTTGCGATCGGTGCCGCGCTCTCGGCGGGCGTCGCGCGCGTGACGTCTGACGAGGCAGGCCGGATCCTCGCGTCCGACTTCGTCTCCGCCGCGCGGACGTCGGGGGCCGGGCCGG
>JAGWXX010000090.1 GCA_018969685.1 Acidobacteriota bacterium
GGCCTGCTTGTCGTCCGCCGCCTGCGCGACGGCGACGGCGAGCGAGGTCGACGCTGCGTCAGCCACGTGCGGATCCTGGTCCGGTCACTGGTCGACTGCCGGATCGGCAGGCACCGTCGTGGGCGCGGGCGGGCCGCCGGCGAGGAACCCCTCGATGCTGGAGCCGAGCACCACCTGCACGGTCGCCCCCTCCGCCCACGTGCGGCGCGACGCGGTCCTGGTCACCACCGGCCCGAGCGCGGCGGCAAAGCTCGGCTCGGCGGCTGCGAGCATGTCGCCGTCGGTGCCGACCAGCGTCGTCACCTCGATCGGGGTCGTGCCCGCGAGCTCGCGGATCAATCCGACCGGGATGCCCGCTGCGATCAACCGCTCCACCACCCTGCGCGTGATCGCCGCGTTGTTGAACGAACTGTCGATCTGCACCACGACCGTGCTCTCGCTGTGCAGGATGAGGCTGCTCGGCGCGACGCTCGCCATGATCATCACGACCTCGGCCCGGTCGAGCGCGTAGAGACCCGCCGCCACCCCCGGCTCCTCCACCGGCACGGCCGCGAGCGACCACACCTGGAAGGGCCCGGCCATCAGGCGGGACAGGAAGCCCGGCACGTCGACCGGAACGCCAGTGTCGCCCTCGGCCGGCGCCGAGCCCACCGGCCCCGCGCCGGCGATCGCCTGCCAGATCCGCGCCGTCCGCGGCAACCGGTCGGTCTCCGGTTCGCCGATGCGCACGGCCGTGAGCACCGAGGCGACGTCCGTCGGAGTGAGCGTGGAAGCGCCCGCGGGAAACAACTGCGTCGACACCGGCACGAGCGGCGGCTCCACCGACGTCGTGGTCGTCGACCGCGAGCGCACCGTCGTGGTCGTCGCCGGGTCGGGCGGCTGCATCACGGTGTTCACCACCGATTCGTCGAACGTCACCGGCACCGGCGGCACCGCCGACAACAGCGCCGCCAGCTCGTCGGCCTTCACCGCGGCAGCCGCGGAGAACGACACGTCGAGCACGCCCGATGCCTCGCGCGCGAGCGCCTCGATCCCACCCGTCGCGTACGCGTCGGAGAGCCGCACCGACTGCGCCCCCTCAGGGACCTCCGTCCGTGCGCCGGCCGCGACGACGACAACCGTGCCGCCGACCCCGCCCGGGGCGAGCACCAGCACCGACAGCGTGGTCACCTCGCCCTCGCCGTCCACCGTGGCCAACAGCGCCGCAGGGGTCACCGGCATCATCGGACCGCCGGCGCCGTCCACCGACGAGCCGCCCTCCGACCCGAGGATCGTGCGTGCCCCGAGCACCACACCCACAGGCAGCACCAGCGCGGCGCCGACACCGCACGCCAAGGCGGCGAGCATGCGTGATCTCTGTCGTGAGGCAATGGCAGTCATCGGGGAACCACCCCACCGTACAAAGCCCGGCTGGCGATCACCGTGCGCACCGCGTCGGGCACGAGGAAATCGAGGGGCCGACCGTCCGCGAACCGTGCGCGCAGGTCGGTGCTGGACACCTCCAGCCGGGGCGACTCGACCCTGACCCAACCCAGGTTCTCGTCCACAGGTGCCTGGCAGCCGGGCCGATCCACCACCACCAGGGTGCTGAGGCGCCGGACCTCGTCGAACCGCTCCCACGACGCCACCCCGCTTGCCGCGTCGTCGCCGACCACGGTGAACAGCGCCGCCCCGGGGTGCCCCGCAGCCAGTGCCGCCAAGGTGTCGGCCGTGAAGCTCGGACCGCCCCGGTCGATCTCGTCCCGGCCCGCCCGCAGCCCGGGGACTCCGGCGACCGCGGCCTCGACCATGGCGAGGCGGTCGGCGGCGGGGGTCACTGCGCGCCGACCCGATTTCTGCCAGGGGTCGTTGGCCACCATCAACACGACCCAGTCCAGTCCCAGCGCGTGGCGGACGTTCACCGCCGTCACGAGATGGCCGATGTGCGGGGGGTCGAACGTGCCGCCGAAGACCCCTATCCGCTCGTCCGGCATGGGGAGCAGTGTAGGGAGGTCCAAATTCTCGTGAACGGGACGAAAATTTCCCCTTGCCCCTTCACAGAACGATGCCGATGAAGTATTGTCTCCCACCCGCCCAGAAGCCCCATCTGACGGTCCGCTCACCGCGGATCGGCAGGTGAACCCCACCCCCCACCCCGAGGAACCCACGGAACCCCCATGTCTGACGCAATCGGCTTGTACCTCAACGAAATCGGCAAGGTCCCCCTCCTCAATGCGGAGGACGAGCGCACCCTGTCCAAGGCCATCGAGAAGGGCCGCGATGCAGCCCGCCGCATGGCCGCGGGCGAGCGGGGTGCCGCCCTCCGCGCCGACCTCCGGTCGGCAGCCAAGGCAAAGGACCGTTTCATCCGGTCGAACCTCCGCCTCGTCGTGTCCATCGCCCGCCGCTACCCGCTGCCGCAGGGCATGGACCTCCTCGACCTCATCCAGGAGGGCAACCTCGGCCTCGAGCACGCGGTCGACAAGTTCGACTGGCGCCGCGGCTTCAAGTTCTCCACCTACGCCACCTTCTGGATCCGCCAGGCCATCGGCCGCGCGCTCGACCAGAAGGCCAGCCTCATCCGCATCCCCGGCGACCGGTCGGCCACGCTGCGCGCCGCGCTGCGACAGGGCTCGGGCGACGCCGAGGGCCTCGACTCGCAGAACGCCGAGCTGCACCGCCTGACCACGCCGGTCTCGCTCGACAAGACCATCGGCGACGACGGCGACGCCACCCTGGGCGACCTGGTGCCGAACGACGACGTCGGCCCCGAGGACGCCGTAATGGCTCTCGTCGACAACGACCTGCTCGACAACCTGCTCGGCACGCTCGACGAGCGCGCGCGCTACGCGGTCGAGGCGCGGTTCGGCATGATCGACGGCGAGCGCAAGAGCTTCCGCCAGGTCGGCGAGGAGCTCGGCGTCACCGCCGAGGCTGCCCGCCGGCTCGTCAGCCGCGCGGTCGAGTCGCTGCAGGACGACGCCGCCAACTTCCTCACGGTCTGAGTCCCCGGACGACCGGGGCGTACACTGCGGTGCCAATGAGCCGCGGGTGGACTCCCTCGTCGTGGCGGTCGTTTCCTGCCGCCCAGCAGCCTGACTGGCCGGACGACGGCGCAGTCGACCGCGCGCTGAAGCAGATCGGCACGTACCCGCCGCTGGTGTTCGCCGGCGAGGCCCGGTCGCTGCAGACGGCCCTCGGCCAGGTGGCCAGTGGCAACGCCTTCCTGCTGCAGGCCGGCGACTGCGCGGAGAGCTTCGACGAGTTCAGCGCGGTCAACCTGCGCGAGAAGCTGCGGGTCATCCTGCAGATGGCGGTCATGCTCACCTACTCGATGGGCGTGCCCGTCGTGAAGGTCGGCCGCATCGCCGGCCAATTCGCCAAGCCGCGTTCGAGCCCCACCGAGAAGATCGGCGACCTCGAACTGCCGTCGTTCCGCGGCCACATGGTCAACGATCCGGCACCGGTCGCCGAGCTCCGCCGCCCCGATCCCGCACGGCTCGTGCAGGCCTACCACCAGGCCGCGAGCACCCTGAACCTGCTGCGGGCCTTCACCAAGGGCGGATTCGCCGACCTCAACCGCGTGCACGCGTGGAACAACGAGTTCGTCGCATCCAGCCCGCAGGGCCAGCGCTACGAGCAGGTCGCCCGCGAGGTCGACCGCGCGCTCGCGTTCATGCGCGCCTGCGGCATCGACACCGAGACCACCAGCGCGCTCAACCAGGTGGACGTCTACACCAGCCACGAGGCGCTGATCCTCGGATACGAGGAGGCGCTCACCCGGCAGGACTCGCTCACCGGCGGCTGGTACGACTGCAGCGCACACATGCTGTGGATCGGCGAGCGCACCCGCCAGCTCGACGGCGCGCACATCGAGTTCCTGCGCGGCGTCGGCAACCCGATCGGCTGCAAGCTGGGGCCGTCGGCCACGGTCGAGTGGGTCGTCGAGCTGTGCGAACTGCTCAACCCCGCCCGCATCCCGGGGCGCCTCACCCTCATCACGCGCATGGGCGCGGAGCACGTGGAGGACGCGCTGCGGCCGCTCATCCGCGGCGTGCGCGACTCGGGCCACCCCGTCGTGTGGGCCTGCGATCCGATGCACGGCAACACCTTCACCGCGCCGAACGGCCGCAAGACCCGCCACTTCGAGGCCATCGTCGGAGAGATCACCGGGTTCGTCCGCGCGCACCGGGCGGAGGGCACCTGGCCCGGCGGCATCCACGTCGAGCTCACGGGCGAGCAGGTCACCGAGTGCCTCGGCGGCGCGGAGGAGCTCGACCACGACGACCTCGACACGCGCTACGAGACCGTGTGCGACCCGCGCCTGAACGGCCGCCAGTCGCTCGACCTCGCCTTCCGCGTTGCCGAGCTGATCAGCACCACGTAGCCCGGGCCGTGTTCACGAAGGTCGACGAGTGGCCGGTCGGCCGCGCGTGCGCGGCGGCGATCCTGCCCGACGGCTCGGTGCACCGTCACGGGGACGGGGTGTACGAGTTCCGCCTGGCCTCGGTCAGCAAGCTGATGACCGCCTGGGCCGCACTCGTCGCCGTCGAGGACGGATCGCTCGACCTCGACGCGCCGCTCGACGAAGGCGGCAGCCTGCGCCACCTGCTTGCGCACGCTGGCGGCTACGGGTTCGATGGCGAGCGACCCGTCGGTTCGCCGGGCCGGCGGCGCGCGTACTCCAACACCGGGTACGACCGGATCGCCGCGCTCGTGGAGAGCGCCGCCGGCATGCCCTTCCCTGCCTACCTCGACGAGGCCGTGTTCCGTCCCCTCGGCATGGACGGTGCCGAGCTGCGCGGATCGGCCGCACGCGACGTGCACGCCACGCTGGACGACGTCATCCGCTTCGCCGACGAGCTGCGCAGGCCGCAGCTGCTGGCGCGCGGCACCGTGGCCGACGCGATCTCGCCGCAGTTCGCCGACCTCGACGGCACCGTGCCCGGCATCGGCGCGTTCTCGCCGTGCCCATGGGGCCTCGGACCCGAGCTGCACGGCGACAAGTACCCTCACTGGATGCCCGAGCGCGCCAGCAGGTCGACCTTCGGGCACTTCGGCGGCACGGGGACGTTCCTGTGGGTCGATCCCGTCGCCGATGTCGCCTGCCTTGCGCTCACCGACCGCGAGTTCGGCCCGTGGGCTCTCGAGGCCTGGCCCGCCTTCGGCGCCGACGTCCTCGCCGCGGCGAGACCGTGACGCCCGGCGCCGAGCGGAGGACCCGCTCGATCCGCCGCGACGCGGTGCTGCTCATCGCGTCCTCGTTCGCCGTCGCCACGTCGAACAGCGTGATCTTCGCCGCGCTCGGCGACCTGCAGGAC
>JAGWXX010000018.1 GCA_018969685.1 Acidobacteriota bacterium
ACGAGGCGCTCGGGGACGAGGAGCTCATGGGGCTCGGCGTGGACGACGACGGCCTCATCGCCACCACCACCGCCGCAACGGAGCAGACCGAGACCGAGGTCGCGCCGGCTCGCAAGTCGTCTGAGGACGACGAGGAGGAGGAGGAGGACCTCCGGAACTCTGACGACATGGAGGCCGACCTGAGCGTCATCCTCAGGGAGAAGCTGTCCGCGGCGGAGGAAGTGCCGCTCGAGGACGACGAGGAAGTGCAGTCCACCGACGACAAGACCGACGGGCTCGAGCGGCTGCAGCCCCGCCGACCCGACGAAAACCAGTGCAACCGCTGCTTCCTCCTCGTCCGTCGGACGGCGCCGGGTTGCCCGGTGGAGGACGACGCCTGTCCGCTGTTCCCATGATCGAGTCGGTGCGACGGCGGGCGGAGTTCGTCATCGGAGTCCCGGTCGTGCTCGCCCAGTACCTCGTGCAGCGCATCGGAGACGGCGCGCGCGACGCTGCGGCTGCCGTCGGACGTGAGCGTCGCAACGCGCGCGTCGTCGGCGAGATGGCGGTGCTCGCGGTACGGCGATCGAGAAGTGCAGGGAGCGCCGGCGTCGCCGCGCAGGAGCCGAATGCCCGACCTTCGGTCGACGACCGTGCCGTCCCGTCGGGGTGCGCACACCTCGGGGTGGCCGAACTGGAGGCAGCCATACCAGCGATGTCGCCGGACCAGCGCCGCGCGCTGCTCGCCGAGGAGCGCACCGGCCGGAACCGCTCGCGGATCGTGCACCTCCTCGAGCAACTCGGTGCGTGATCCCTCGGCGGTCGTGCGGTTCGCGACCGACGCAGACGCACCAGCCATCGAGGCTCTGCTCGCTTCGCGAACAGCCAGCCATCGGGGGTCCGACGACCTGGCGGTACTGGTGGGCGATCCCGATGGACGCTGGCTCGTCGCCCAGGTTGCGGGGGAGACCGTCGGCGCGGCACGACTCGCGCTCGACCGGCCGCCGAGACCGACCGTGCTCTGCGTCGTCGTCCACCCGGACGCACGTGAATTGGGCATCGGCGCCTCGCTCGTCGACGAGATCCGCAGGATCGCCCGGAACGGCGGCCACGACCGGATCGATGCCCTTGCGCTCCCCGGCGACCGTGAGACCAAGAATCTCTTCGAACGGGCCGGGCTCACCGCCCGCTTGATCGTCGCCTCAGGCGACGCGTGACGGTTCCGTCAGTCCGTCAGCGACCCTTCCAATTCGGCGGGCGCTTCTCGATGAACGCCGTGAGGCCTTCCTTGGTGTCCTCGGACGCGAGAATCGCCCCGAAGGCCCTGTTGGTCATGTCGATCAGGACCTCGTCGCGCTCGTACTGCGAGGCCAGCACGATCTCGCGGGACGCCCAGACCGCGAGCGGAGCGGCCGCGCATATCCGCGCGGCGAGCGACGATGCCGCATCCATCAGCTGATCGGGGGCAACCACCGAATTCACCATGCCCAGCTGCCAGGCACGCTCGGCGGTGAAGGGATCGCCCGTCAGGATCGCCTCCATCGCCACGGTGCGGCCGATCGCCCGGGGCAGCCGGAACAATCCGCCCGCGCCCGCAATGAGGTTTCGCTTGGCCTCTGCGAGTCCGAACGCCGATCGGGACGAGGCAACGACCAGATCCGCAGCAAGCACGATCTCGCAGCCGCCCGCCGTTGCGAGACCGTCCACCGCGGCAATGACCGGCTTCTTCCTCGTCCGGTAGACGAACCCGGCGAATCCGCCGCGGGGTGTATTGAGCGCCGCCGCGTTGCCGCTGTTGATCGCCTTGAGATCCGCCCCCGCACAGAAGACCGGTCGCTCCTGGCCGGCCGTGTTGGCCGCGAGCACCGACACCCACACCTCGTCGTCGGACTCGACGGAGTCGATCGCAGCCTCCAATCCCTGGGCCACGTCCCCGTTGACGGCATTGCGGGCCTCGGGGCGGTTCAGGGTGATGAACCCGACATGGCCTTCCTTGCGGTACTCGACGGCGTTCGACATGGCGCCGAGACTACGGGGCGGCGCCGGCCTACGCCGACGCGGGGGCGTCGGCGACGGCAGGTGTGTCCGTTCCGGAGCCGGATGGACGGGTGCCACCGTCACGGCCGTTCCTCGGCTGCCGCACCGTCCCCTTGCGTGCAATGGGGCGCTGCGGCCTCAGCGGACGCGGCTGAGGGGCGCCCTCGGCCGGGACGATGCCGAACGCTGCGGCCACCGCCGGGATGGCGGGCGCGAGTCGCGTCACGGTCTTGACGAGGGGTTCCGACACCGAACCGGGCACGGACGTCACGCGGACGGCACCCTTCACCGGCGAGAACGCCACCGCCTCGAGGATCGCGACCCAGCGGTCCTGCCCGTTCTCCGCGGACAGATCCGCGGTCGCGGCGGCCGACAGACGGTCGCCGAGCTCCTTGGGGAACGGTTGCCCGGCCTTTGGCGGCTCGCTCGAGAGCTTGAGGGCCCGGATGAGACGGCCGACACCGATCGCAGCGCCGATGTCCCCGAGCCATTCCTCGTGCGACTCGCGCTCGCGGCGCCGGAGCGCGTCACGGAGCTGCGTGGCGAGCTGGCGCGTCTGCTCCTCGCGCACGACCATCGGGTCGTCGGAGGCGACCACCACCGAGCGGAGGTCGCGCAGATCGAGCTTCTCCAGGTCGCGGAGCGCGGCCTCTGCCCGGTCGAGCCAGTCGGCCACGCGCAGCTTCGGGCTGAGCTCCTGCACGAGGGCGACGAGGTTGTCGGCGCTGACCTCCGGCTTTCCCTCCGCCTTGAGCTGCGCGTTCTGTCGCGCGACTGCCTCGCGGACCGCCTTCATGCCGCCCTTCACCGCCGTCTCGGCCACCGTTCGCTGCATCGGCGACAAGCCGTCCAGCACCGCGGTCCGATGGGCGTCGCCCGCGCGGAGTCGCTTGGGAGTGGGCCGCTTCGGCAGTTCGGGAGGCGGGGGGGAGAAGTCGCGTGCCTTCGTCTTCGGCGCCGCCGTCTTCTTCGGTCGCGGATCCCGGGGCTTCTCACGGCGCGCCCGATCCTGGATGACGGGCTCGAACGACGCGACCGGGGCGAGTTCGATCAGTTCGACGCGTCGCGCGCGATCCCGTGTGGCGACCAGCGCGGTGACGGTGGTTCCTCCGCCGATCTCCGACTCGACCTCTGCGCGGAGCACCGCACCGACGGCGGCGCCGGACGGCACGAGGCCGGCATCGATGACTCCCTTCGGAGCCCGTGCACCGGCCTGACGCCACGTCCACGAGCCGTCCTCGAGCTCGCAGGTCAGTTCGATGTCGATGCGGCGTGACACGGCTCGTAACGGTACCCGTTCGCCGGCCCCCTCACTACGGGTACGGTTGAAACGTGCCGATCTATGCGCTGGGCGACAAGGTCCCCGAGATCCATCCCACCGCCTTCGTCCACCCCGAGGCGGTGGTCATCGGCGATGTCCTCATCGGAGCGGAGTCCTCGATCTGGCCGGGCGCAGTGCTGCGCGGCGACGACGGCCGGATCGTGGTGGGCGAGCGGACGAGCATCCAGGACAACAGCGTCCTGCACACGACGCCCGACACGCCGACGGTGGTCGGTTCGGACTGCGTCATCGGGCACATCGTCCACCTCGAGGCGTGCACGATCGAGGACGGCGCGCAGGTCTCCTCGGGGGCCGTCGTCCTCCATCGCGTGGTCGTGGGGACGGGTGCGATCGTCGCAGCGAACGCGGTCGTCCTGAACGACACCGTCGTCCCACCGGGCGCGCTGGCCGTGGGCACCCCGGCGACGATCAAGCCGGGACGGGCGCGCAGCGAGGACATCGCACGGGGAAGCCGCGTCTACGTCGCCAAGGGACGGCGCTTCCGGGACGAGCTCCGGCGCATCGACGGCTAGGCGAGTCCGAGCGCGTCGGCGATCGGAGTGGCGTCCAGCGATCCTGCCCCTGGCAGGTACGTCCGGACGGCCTCGCGCCGGAACCGTGCAGCGAGGTCGGGCCTGAAGAACCGTCGTCCCTCGCGGACGACGTAGTTCAGCACGAAGAATCGGTACGCCCACGGCAGGAAGAGGACCTCCTCGCGCGTCAGCGGGAAGACCCGGTGGTAGCTGCGCAGGAATGCGGCGAACCGGTCCTCGAAGAGGGTGTGCGGCGAGTACGTGAACGCGGTCCGGTCTCCCGTCGCCGACGACACCCTCGAGAGGAAGTAGAAGTCCAGCAACCTGCTGTCGATCCGGAACCAGTCGTAGTCCCAGCGCGAATGGAGCCGGAACCCCCCGTGGCCGTCGCGCTGCACCGAGAAGTTGCCGAGGTTCCAGTCGACGAGGATGGGGATCCTCGGCCAGTGGTCGAAGTCGATCCGGTCCAGGTGGACGAGCAATTCGTGGGCGCTCCTGCTGATGGCGTCCGCACCGTCGTCCGCCTCGCTGCCCGATTCCGACGTGTCCGACACCGACGCGAGGAGCGCCAGCGCATCGCTCTTGACGGAATGGGAGGGAGGGGGGAGGTGGGACGAGACCTCCGCGCACGCCAGGTGGAATTCGGCAACCTCCCGGGCGAGGCACTGGACGTCGCTGGTCTGCAGGGTGCGCGGCAGCGCCTCACCCCGCGGGACATCGACGTAGAGGACGACCCAGCAGGTCCCGTCGTACCAGCGGTAGGGGCGGCGGTCACGCTGGAGGATTCCGGCGAGGAATCCCGACCACCTCGTCCCGGTCAGGAGCGTGGCCACCTCCGAGAGTCGGTCGTGGTCCTCCGCAAAGAGGAAGTACGAGCCGTAGCTCGACGCCTTCGCCATGACCGTCGTGCCGTCGTCGAGGTGGAGCCGGTACACCCGGTTCGTCGAGACGTGCGCGCTGGTCTCCTCGATTCCGTGGATCCGACGGGGGTCGCCGTACCCGCCCCAGGCTGCGGCCACCGCCGACCGCGCGGCGGTGTCATCCATGTGCGGTGTCAGTGGATGAGGGGGATTCCGGCCGCCCGCCGGTCGTCCTCGGACTCGCCACCCCAAAAACCGTACTCGTGGTGGGTTCGGGCGAACTCACGGCACTCGGCCATGACCGGACATCCGTGACACACGGCCCGTGCGCGCTCCTCGCGGCGCGCCCTCGTCTGCGGCCGCTCGGCTGCGGGGGAGAAGAAGATGTGCGTCATTCCCCTGCATGCGGCGCGACCCGCCCAGTCCTCTCGGACGAGGGTCTCGTGCGACACATCGACGGCCACGACCGGCACGATAGCCGATCTTATTGACCGGTCAGTTATCTGCGTGCTCGAGGGCCCACCGCACGCCGTCGGCGAACCGCATCACGTCGTCGTCGCTCGTGTCCCATGCCGTCATCCAGCGCACCCGCCGGTCACGGGGATCCCAGTCCCAGAAGAACGACCATTCCTGCAGTCGTTCCTTCACGGTGGACGGGAGGCGGGGGAACAGGCTGTTGGCCTGGGGTGGCAGGCCCAGGTCGAGCTCGTCGATGTCGCGGAGCAGGCCGTACAACATGGTCGCCGACGCGTTCGCGCGACGTCCGAGTTCGATGAACAGGTCGCCGGCGAGGAGCGCCTCGTACTGTGCCGCGATGTAGCGCATCTTCGAGGGCAGTTGCGTTGCCTGCTTCCGGAGGTTCATCGCGTGCCGCGCACGGGACGGATCGAGGAACACGACCGCCTCGCCGTACACGGCGCCCGCCTTCGTTCCGCCGAAGCTGAGCACATCGACGTCCGCGACCATCGCACGGAGCGCGTCCCTGCCGCCGAGCGCGGCAGCCGCGTTTGCGATGCGCGCACCGTCGAGGTGCACCGCGAGGCCGAGTGCACGCGCCGCACTGCAGGTTTCGCGCAGCGCATCGACGCCCCAGACAGCCCCCATCTCGGTCGTCTGGGTCAGCGACAGCACGCCGGGTGGCGCATGGTGCTGGCTGCCGATCAGCGTCGAAAGTCCGGCGACGTCGTCGGGGCTGACCGTGCCGTCGGCGCTGTCGAGCAGGACCAGCTTCGCCCCGAGAAAGCGCTCAGGCGCGCCGGCCTCGTCGACGGCGATGTGCGCCCACCTCGAGCACGCCACCGCGTGCGCGGGGGGAAGGATGCAGGACAGTGCGACGACGTTTGCCCCCGTACCGCCGAAGGTGAACAGCACCTCGACGTCGCGGTCGAACAACTCGCAGAATGCCGCGTTCGCACGGCGCGTCCAGTCGTCCTGTCCGTAGGCCAGTGCATGACCCGTGTTCGACGCCACCAGTGCCTCGAGGACGGCCGGATGGGCTCCGGCTGCGTTGTCGCTGGCGAACCAGCGTGCCGGTGCGGGTGGCATGTGCACCCGAGCAGTATGGCGACGTCCGGGACCCGAGGCGCCAGCGTCTCGCCGATAATCACCGTTATGTCGGTTACAGGTGGGTACGCTCACCCCGTGTCCCAGCGTCCCGAGGATCTTGCCCTCGCACTCGAGCGTCTCGCGGCACTCGTCGAACGGTTCGATCCCGTCGGCTCCAGCCTGCACGTCGCCGATCTGGTCGTCGACGGCTCCAGTTCCGTCGTGGCCTCGTTGGGCGGGCTCATCGATGCGGCGAGGTCCCTCGCGATCCTGGTGGAGCGCCTACCCCGGATCTTCGACGACATCGAGGTCCCGCTCGGGGCACGTGCGCCCCTCCTCGCGCGCTCGAACGACCCCGTTGCACGGCTCGGGGAGCTGGTCCCTCTCGTGCGCGAGATGGCGCGGTTCCTCGGTCCCGTGGCGGTCGCGCTGAGGACCGCAGTCCCCGTCCCGAGTGAACCGGGTCCTGAGCTCGGCTAGACGGCTTCGGCCGTCGAGGCACGGCCGTCGGTGCGCACCACCGCACCCTGACGGAGTTCGACGATCCTCGCGTCCACATCGGCCTTGACGGTCCGCAGCGGCAGCACGTTGAGGACTCCCTGACCGTTGCGGACGACGTCGAGCAACTCGTCGCCGTTGCAGAGCACGACGGACCCGCCGCTCACGACGAGGTGCGCGGAGGCAATGTCGGCGTCGAGCTGTCGTCGCAGGTAGTCGAACACGTCCCGCACGGAGCCCAGCTTGATTCCCGCGTCGAGCATGTCCTTGATGACCTTGAGCTCGAGGAGGTCGCGGTAGGTGTAGACGCGTCGGGACCCGCTCCCCTGTGCATCGGCCGCAGAGGGACGGAGCAGGTCGGTCCTCGCCCAGTAGTCGAGCTGCCGGTAGGTGATGCCGACGATCTCGGCCGCCTGCCGACCGCTGAACCCCTCCGCCACGCCGTCAGGCTACGGGCGGACGCCGGGAACGGCTATCCGCCGAAGTCCTCGGGGCTGACCCGGTTGATGAAGTCGCGGAAGTCGTCGATGATCGTCTCCTCCCCCTCCTCCTGCCGGGTCTCCGGGGCCTCCCGGCCCGCCTCGTCCATCAGGTCGGATTCGGCGAACATGGGTGCACCGGTCCGCACGGCGATGGCGACCGCATCGGAGGGCCTGCACGAGACGGTCACGGCCCGCCCGCCCGCGACCACGTGGAGCTCCGCGTAGTAGGTGTGGTCACGGACCTCGGTGACGACCACCTGGGTGAGCGTTGCATCCAACGAGCCCAGGAGGACGACGAGCAGGTCGTGGGTCAATGGCCGCTCAGGGACGATGCCCGACGTGGCGTGGTGGATCGACGCCGCCTCGGGCGCACCGATGAAGATCGGCAGGATGCGCTGCGGAGCGTCGACCTCCCTGAGCACCATCACGGGCACGTTGGAGGGCACCTCGAGCCGGACACCCTCGAGCACCAGCGCCCGCAACACGACGCGAGGCTACCAAGGTGCGTCAGAGGCCGTCCGTCACCCGTTCGAGCGCAGCGGTCATCAGGACGTTGCGCAACTCGAGGCCGAGCGCGGCAAGCTCGTCCAGCACGACTGCCGCCTCCTGCCTGGCCGCCGGGTTCTTCTGCCGGAGGTACGGCGCGACCCGCTGCTCGTAGAGCAGTGCCTCGCGCTCGGCACCCTGCTTCAGGAGACGGAGGTGGCGAACGTCGATGCCGAGCGCGGAGTACCGTGTCGCCAGATCGACGAGCGTGACCTCGAGCTGCGTCAGCGGACCGCCCCCTCGCTGCTTCCGGTTCCGAATGAGGCCTGCCGCCGCGGCGAGCTCCACGACGGCAGGATCCGGTTCGTCGGCTCGAGCCGTGCCGGGAACGGGGGGCGGCGGAGGTGGCGGCGCGACGTGTCCGCTCCGCGCCGCGGGATGGGCTGGGCTCGGGGTGCTCATTCCTGCGGGCGAGGAATCGTCGTAGGGGGCGATCAGGTCGCCACTCGCATCCGTCGCGTCGACGGGCACCCAGGCACCGGTCGAGTCGTCGACCGGCGGCAGGACCGAGAGCTTCCGTTCCGGCCCGGCCTGCTGCCGGAGGATGCCCCGCAGCCGATCCACGTCCTCGCGGCTGAACTTCCGGTAGCCCGACGGCGTCCGCTCCGGCTCGATCAATCCCTGGCTCTCCAGGATGCGGATCTTCGAGATGGTGACGTCCGGGAACTCGACGAGGAGGATTCCCAGCACCTCCGCGATGGACAGGTGGGATCCAGCCTCGTCCGCCATGCCCACATTCTGCCAAGAGGGTGCCACCGGAAGCGGCGACCGGATCCGACGACCGCGCCCCTAGCGGCCCTCGAAGAAGACCATCCGGAACCTGCCGACCTGCAGTTCGTCGCCGTGCCGAATGGTCTCCGCCTCGATGCGGCGCTGGTTCAGGTAGGTGCCGTTCAGCGAGCCCAGGTCGACGGCCCGGTACGAGCCGCCCTCCCAGCGGATCTCGGCGTGCGAGCGCGACACGGTCACGTCGTCCAGACAGATGTGGTGCTCGTCGGTGCGGCCGATCGTCGCGCTCTCGCCGCGGAGGATGAAGCGCTCGCCCGAGCGGGGACCGGACCGGATGATGAGCGCCGCATTGCCGCGGCCGATCTCTCCCAACACCACCGACTCGTTGTCCTGCGGACCGGGTGCGTCCTGGAGGGGATCCCCCTTCAGGATGGTGACCGTGTGCTCGCTGGACTGGTCGAGCACCGACCCGCACGCACTGCAGAACGAAGACGCGGGCGGATTGCGGTGTCCGCACGAATTGCAGAACACGTACTTCACCGGCGTCACCGTACCGTGCGAAGCGACCGCGCCTTGCGCACCTCGCCCCGGACGATCGGCACGTACCGGATCCCCACGACCCAACCCATGACGAGTCCGGCGACGCCGAGGGACCAGCCCACGGCGGTCGCGAGCCACGACCACCGTCCACCGTCGGACCCGAGCAGGAGCAGCGGGATCGCCATCATGAGGAGGAACGTGTAGCGCTTCCCCGACTGGAGAACGGGAAAGCGCGGCATTCCCAGAGCGGTTCCGATCGTCATCATCCCGCCGACCAGCACCTCCCGGAGTCCGACGGCGAGCAGGAACCATGCCGGAACCGACCCGTCGACGAGCACCGCCCCCGCACCGACGAGGAACAACAGGCGGTCGACGACGGGATCGAATGCCGCTCCGAACTCGCTGACCTGTCCGAGCTTCCGCGCAAGCCATCCATCCACCCAATCCGTCGACCCGAGGACACCGAGTGCGACTGCAGCGGCGGTCCGGCGATCCTCGACGAGCAGGAGCCACGGCACGAGCGGCAGACAGAGGAGCCGCACCAGTGTCACGGCGTTCGGAAGGGTGGCGAGCCTGCGGAGCACGCCCTCGACGGTAGCGAACCCGCGTATCCTCGGGACGTGCCGTCCGTGTTCACGAGGATCATCGCCCGCGAGATTCCCGGGACGTTCGTCCACGAGGACGAGCACTGCGCCGCGTTCATGACGATCAATCCGATCGCACCCGGACACCTGCTGGTCGTCCCGCGCGCGGAGGTGGACCAGTGGATCGACCTCGACCCCGTCTCAGCCGAGGCGACCTTCGCTGCGGCACGACGGCTCGCCGAGGCACAGCGCCACACGTTTGCGTGCGAGCGCGTCGCGCTGGTGGTGGCCGGTTTCGAGGTGCCGCACTGCCACTTGCACCTGATTCCGGCGTCGTCGATGGCCGACCTCGACTTCGCCCGTGCCGCGACGAATGCGTCTCGAGCCGACCTGGAGGACGCGGCCGCCCGGATCCGTGCCGCACTTCCCTCGAACTGACTCAGCCGAACAATCCCCCGTCCCGCACCGGATCGAGCAGCCCGGGGCCGGAGCTCCGCGATGAGTTCACCGCCCGGTCGACCTCCCACCACTCCATCAGCTCGTCCTCGGGGGGCGGCCCCGCGAGGTCCGTGGGATCGCACGAACCATTCAGCCACGACTCGGCGAGGTCGCGATCCGCGAGCAGCGGCATGCGATCGTGGATCTCCGCCACGCCGGGCGGCGCATCCCGGGTGAGCAGGACCATTCGACCCGCGTCGCGGTCATGGAGACCGAGTGCGGCGCCGGTTCCGCCGATGTCGAGTGCGAGACCGGCACGCGGCCGGATGAAGAACGGGATCTTCGATCCACGACCCGTTCCGGTCGAACGCCTCCATTCGTAGTAGCCGTCCATCGGCACGATGCACCGTCCACCGGCCAGCAGGCGTGCGAACAGGCGCTTCTGCCCCACCGATTCGCACCGGGCGTTGATGACCAGCCCACGGTCCGACCAGGGCGCGTCGAGTCCCCACGTCGCCGCGACGAGGTTCGGTGATGCCGAACCCTCCCGCAGCACGATCGGAACGGACACGGACGGCGCGACGTTCCAGTTCGGTCGGACAGCGAGCGAGGAGTCGACGGCTCCGAACGCCGCGGCCAACTCGGATGCACCTGTCGTCAGGACGTACCGGCCGCACATCAGCGGGCGAATACCGCGACGAGCACGGGGGCGATGATGAGCCCGGGCAGGAAGGACGCGACGCGGATCTTCGCGACGCCGAGCAGGTTCAACCCGATGGCCACCACGGCGAGTCCACCGGTCGCGAAGAGCTCCACCGTCTGGCGCTCGGTGAGGACGCGATCGAGCACCGAGCCGCACGCGGCGATGCCGCCCTGGACGACCAGCACGCTCACCGCGCTCAACGCTGCACCGGGCCCGAACTGCGAACCGAAGACGAGGGACATCGTGCCGTCGAGGGCGGACTTGACGAAGTAGAGGCGGGGCACGTGTCCGGTGCCGTCCTCGATGCCGCCGAGGATCGTCAGCGGGCCGATGCAGAACAGCAGGGTCGCAGTGACGAATCCCTCGGTGAACCGGTCGTCTCCCTGGCGGCCGATCCGCCGCTTCACGGAGTCGCCGATGGATGCGAGTCGGCCGTCGATCCGGAGCGCCTCCCCGACGACCGCACCGAGTGCGGTTGCTGCGAGCGGAAACACCATGTTCCGCGTCCCCAGCGCGTCGCTCACCCCGATCACGACGGTCGCCAGTCCGATGGCGGCGACGACCGACTCCTTGACGCGTGGCGGAATGCGCCGACCGACGAGCATGCCGAGGCACGACCCGACGAGCACCGCCGCGACGTTGACGACGGTCCCGAGTCCGCGCACGTGCGCGACGCTATCCGTGCGGCCGTTGACTGGCCTCGTGCGTCGGGCTGGCGGGATTTGAACCCACGACCTCTTGTCCCCCAGACAAGCGCGCTAACCAAGCTGCGCCACAGCCCGTGCAGAGCACCCTAGCGGGGGCGACTCAGAGGAACAGGTCCACGATCCGCCAGCCGAGGTAGGCGACGAGCAGGACGACCAGCAGCGTGAAGTGCCACGGCGCGCGCAGGTCGGCTTCGTCCCCTCCGGCGAGCGCCTTCAGGTCGAGGGTGCTCCCAGAGACCGAACCGGAGGCCGCAGGCGCGCGCCCGCACGAGGGACACGATCCGTCCGCGCCCATTGCGCTCGGCGCCAGGTAGCGCGCGCACTCTTCGCACCACGGCACGCTCTACCTCCGGCGGGTCCTCACGCGCATGACGATCGGCGTGGAGCCCAGGTCGAGCCGCTCCCTCAGGCACCGCTCGAGGTAACGGACATAGTGCTGGGCGAGGTCCCGCGTCGCGAACAGCGTGAAGGTCGGCGGATTCGCCGAACCCTGCAGTGCGTACAGGATCCGTACGTCGGCTCCGGCGGGATGGCGCTGCTGGGCGTCGGCGATGATGCGGTTCACCTCGGTCGTGGACACCCGCGTCCGATAGCGCTCGATCGCCTCGGCGACCAGCGGCAGCACCTTGCCGACCCCGCGACCGGTGAGCGCAGAGATCCGCACCATGGGCGCATCGCCGAGGAACGACAACTGCCGTCGTGCGCTGCGCTCGATCTCCTCCCGGTCGTCTGCCGCCAGCAGCTCCCATTTGTTGAGCACGACGACCACCGGGCTCCCCGACGCGACGATCCGCTCTGCCAGTCGCTGGTCCTGTCCCGTCACGCCCTCCGTGGAGTCGATCACGAGCAGGGCGATATCGGCCTCGTCGACCGCGCGGAGCGCGCGCACCAGCGAGAAGTACTCCGTCGGATCGTCGACCTTTGCCTTCCTCCGCATGCCGGCGGTGTCGACGACGACGATCCTCCCGTCCGGCGTCTCGATGGCGGTGTCGATCGCGTCGCGGGTCGTGCCGGGCATGTCGTGCACCACCGACCGCTCCTCGCCCACCAGGCGGTTGAACAGGGTGCTCTTCCCCACGTTCGGCCTGCCGACGATGGCGAGGCGCGGCGCGTCGACGACGGGGGATCCGGTCGGATCCTCGGGCTCCCGCGCCTCTGCCGACGACATGATGTCGTCGAGCAGGTCCCCGGAGTGCCTTCCGTGCAGCGCCGACACCGTCACGGGATCCCCGTATCCGAGCGCCAGGAACTCCCAGGTGCCGGTGTCGCGTGTCGCATTGTCCGCCTTGTTCGCGACGATCCGGACCGGCCGCCCCGTCCGCCGGAGCCACTCCGCGATGCGCTCGTCCTCGTCGGTGAGGCCAGCCTCGAGGTCGACGAGGAACAGCACCAGGTCGCTGTCGCGCACGGCGTCCTCGACCTGTCGGTTCACCTTGTCGTCAAGCGGCGAGCCCTTGCTCGTCCAGCCCCCGGTGTCGACCAGCTGGACGTGCCGACCCTGCCACTCGACCTCGCGGACGAACCGGTCGCGCGTCACCCCGGGGCGGTCCTCGACGATCGCCTCCTGCCCCCCGACGAGACGGTTGAACAGGGTGCTCTTCCCGACGTTCGGCCGGCCGACGATGGCCACGATCGGGAGACGGGCCATTTCGCGGAGTCTACGAGCGCCCGGTCACCGAGCACCGGCCGCGGCGTCGGTACCCTCTGCAGCGTGCAGTCGGTCGAGCGCGTGATCCTCGCCGCTCCCCGCGGATTCTGCGCGGGCGTGGAGATGGCGATCAAGGCGCTGGCGTGGATGGTGCGCGTCTTCCCTCCTCCCGTCTACTGCTACCACGAGATCGTCCACAACAAGGCGGTCGTCGACCGCTTCACGGCGCTCGGGGTCCGCTTCGTCGACGACGTCCGCGACGCACCGGAGGGCTCGCCCATCATGTTGTCCGCCCACGGCTCGCCTCCTGACGTGGTGCGCGCGGCGCAGGAGCGCGGCAGCGTCGTGGTCGATTCGGTGTGCCCGCTCGTCACCAAGGTCCACCACGAGGTCAAGGTTCGCGCCGGCAAGGGGTACCGGATCGTGTACGTCGGACACGAGGGCCACGAGGAGGCGGTCGGCACCATGGCGGTCGCGCCGGACTCCATCAGCCGGGTCGAATCCGTCGAGGAGGTCGACCTGCTGCCCGACTTTGCCGGGCCGGTCGCACTGCTCGCCCAGACCACGCTCTCGCATCGCGACTGGGACGGGGTCGCATCGCGCGTCAAGGAACGGTTTCCCGGCGTCTGGACACCGGGCCGGAGCGACCTGTGCTTCGCCACGACGAACCGGCAGGCCGCGCTCGCCGAGCTCGCAGCTCGCTGCGACGCCATCGTGGTGATCGGCTCCGCCAATTCGTCGAACACTCTGGCCCTCGAGAAGCTCGCACGACAGTCCGGCTGCGGACGGGTCTTCCGGGTCAACCACCACGACGAGTTGCCCGACGACATCTCGGGCACCGTCGGGGTCACGGCTGGCGCATCCGCGCCCGAGGACATCGTGGAGTCCGTCATCGCGCGGCTCGACCCGCGCGACGGCGCGACCGAGATCCGCATCACCACCGAGGACGAGTACTTCCCTCCCCCTCGCGCGATCCGAAGGCTCCAGGACTCGATCGAGTTGGCCGTGCTGGCCATGCTGGGGGGAGCGTGCGAGGTCCGGGCCTTCGACGACCGCACGGTGAGCGCGAGCGACGTGCTCCGCCGGCTCGGCTCGAACCCGCGCCGCTGACCGATCAGTTCGTCGGGTGCATGAGCCTGGCGAACTCGTCGCGCTCGCCGTCGCCGAGGAAGGTCCGGCGCAGCAGCATCACGGTCCGCAACGAACGGTCGTCGCCGGACCTCCGGTAGGCGGACTTCAGGTTCGTCAGCATCCGCAGCGCCATGGCATTCGCACCCACCGGGTCGAGAAACCCGGCTGACCACCTGCTGCTGCCCGTCACGGCACTGCACAACTGCCTGCACTGGCTCGCGTCGAGTGGGCGCGGGCCGTGGAACAGGTCGAAGTACCGGCCGGGGCCGCCGCGTTCACGAACGAGAAAGTGCCCGGGCATGCCGATCCCATCGAGTCCGATGCCCACCGATCCCGCGATGCCGAGCGCCACCGCGGCGATCGTGATGGGGATGGCCCGCCGCCGAACCAGGGCCTCGCCCACGAAGGAGTTCTCCGTCGAGTCGTACGTCGCTTCGTCGCCCCGGAGCCCGAGGTCGTCCCAGACAAAGGACGCGAGCTCCGCAGCATCGGATGCCGTGCACCGGCTCGCGGCATCACGAACCCACGCGGCGCCCGTCGGCTCCCGGCCGAGTGCCGCCGCGATGGCGTCGTTCAACGGGACGATTCCGGCACCCTCGGCCACCAGCGAGCGGAAGCGTTCGAGCGGGTCGATGCGCCCGACGCTACCGAACCTGCGCAGACCTGCTCCGGCGCAGCGCACTACCGTTCCGGCCATGTATCCCGGCCACATCGCCGCCACCGCTCCCGACCGGCTCGCCGTCGTCATGAGCGATGGATCCGGCTCGTACACCTACGCCGAGCTCGACAGGGCGGCGAACCGCGTGAGCAACCTCCTGCGCGCAGCCGGGCTCGGCGTGGGCGACCACGTGGCGCTGTGCCTCGAGAACCATCCACGGTTCTTCGAGATCGTCTGGGGCTGCCACTATGCGGGCCTCGTCTACACCGCGTGCTCGAGCCGGCTCACCTCCGACGAGCTGTCGTACATCGTCAACGACTGCGGTGCACGGGCGTTCGTCACGAGTGCCTACAAGGCGGACCAGGCGGCCGAGCTCCTCTCCACGACCCCCGGGGTGGGACTGCGGCTCATGCTCGACGGCACGATCCAGGGATACGCCCCGTACGAGGAGGCCGTCGCTTCGGCCAGTTCCGAGCCGCTTCCGGACCGGATCGACGGCGCCGACATGCTGTACTCGAGCGGCACCACCGGGCGCCCGAAGGGCGTGAGCCTCGGCCGCCCGTCGAACCCGCTCGGATCGCCGCAAACCCTGACCTTGCTCGCCCAGTTCCTCATGGGAATGGACGACACGACGGTCTACCTCTCGCCGGCGCCGCTCTACCACGCTGCTCCGCTCCGCTGGAACATGACGGTCCATCGGATCGGCGGAACGTCCGTCGTCATGCCGAACTTCGACGCCGAGGACTTCCTCGCGCTCGTCGATCGACACTCGATCACGCACGTCCAGACGGTGCCGACGATGTTCGTCCGGATGCTCAAGCTCGATCCCTCCGTGCGAACCAGGTACCGGACCGGCTCGCTCCGCTGCGTGTTCCACGCCGCCGCACCGTGCCCCGTGAGCGTCAAGCACGACATGATCTCCTGGTTCGGGCCGATCATCCACGAGTACTACGCGGGCAGCGAGGGAAACGGCTTCGTCTACTGCAACAGTGAGCAGTGGCTCGCGCACCCGGGGACGGTCGGCACGGCGCTGAGCGGCGTCGTCCACATCCTCGACGACGCCGGTAATGAGCTCGGCCCGAACGAGACGGGCACCATCTACTTCGAGTCCCCGTCGGAGTTCACCTACCACAACGACGCGGCCAAGACGGCTGCGTCGCGCGACCCGAAGGGACGCGGCTGGACGACCCTCGGCGACATCGGATACCTCGACGACGAGAAGTTCCTCTTCCTCACCGACCGCAAGGCGTTCATGATCATCACCGGCGGGGTCAACGTCTATCCGCAGGAGGCGGAGAACATCCTCGTCACGCACCCGAAGGTCGTGGACGTCGCCGTCTTCGGCGTGCCGGACGACGAGTTCGGCGAGACCGTCAAGGCGGTCGTGCAGCCGTCCGCGATGCCGGGCGACCCCGAGCGGGCACGGGAGCTCGAGGCCGAGCTGATCGCCCACTGCCGCGCCCACCTCGCAGACGTCAAGTGCCCCCGCAGCATCGACTTCCGCGAGGAGCTCCCACGGCACCCCACGGGAAAGCTCTACAAGCGCCTGCTGAAGGACGAGTACTGGGCCGCTGCGGGCCGGAACATCTGAACGGGGCGCCCGTGGCCAGTCACCCGTTTCTGGAGGGCCCGCGGCCGGTCCCCTTCGCCCACCGCGGAGGGGCGAGTGACGCGCCCGAGAACACGCTCGCTGCCTTCGCCCGGGCGGTGGAAATGGGCTACCGATACCTGGAGACCGACGTCCACGCGACGCGTGACGGAGTGCTGATGGCGTTCCACGACGCCGACCTCCGTCGCACGTGCGGCGTCGACGCCCGTATCGGCGACCTCGACTTTGCCGACCTCCGCGAGGTCAAGGTCTCGGGGGCTGAGCCCATTCCGACGCTCGACGACGTGCTGGGCACGTGGCCCGACGCGATGGTGAACATCGACTGCAAGTCCGACGCGGCGGTCGATCCGCTCATTTCCCGCCTCCGCTCGGGAGACGCGCTCGACCGGACGTGCATCGGGTCCTTCAGCGACCGTCGTCTCGCGGCGATCAGGCTCGAGTTCGGGGACCGCGTGTGCACCTCCTGCGGACCGCGCGAGATCGCCGCACTGCGGGCCGGGAGCTGGATCGGACGCACGGGGCGGAGCGCGGCACGCGCCGCGCAGGTGCCCGTCCGGCAGGGCCCGATCACCATCCTCGACCGGCGGTTCATCGAGTCCGCCCACCGAGCCGGCCTGCACGTGCACGCGTGGACCATCGACGAGCCCGCCGAGATGCACCGCCTGCTCGACCTCGGCGTGGACGGGATCATGACGGACAGGCCGGCGGCGCTGCTCGACGTGCTCCGGGCGAGGGGTTCGTGGCAGGGCTGAGCATCCGCGACGTCGGGCACGTCTACGACGACGGCACCCGGTCGCTCGACGGTGCCAGCCTGGATCTCGCCGCCGGCGAGGTCGTGGCGGTGGTGGGTCCCAGCGGGTGCGGCAAGTCCACCCTGCTGCGCATCGTCGCCGGGTTGGCGACCCCGACGACGGGTGCCATCGACGCCCCCGCGGCCCGTATCGGCGTCGTCTTCCAGCAGCCGACGCTCCTGCCCTGGCGCACGGTCCGGCGCAACGTCTCGCTCCCGCTCGACCTGCGCGGGGTGCGGGACGATGCGTCAGTCGACGCCGCATTGCACGACGTGGGACTCGGCGACGCGCACGACAAGCTCCCGCGGCAGCTGTCGGGAGGCATGCAGATGCGGACGGCGGTCGCACGCGCGCTCGTCGACCGGCCGGAGCTCGTCCTGCTCGACGAGCCGTTCGCAGCGGTCGACGAGATGCTGCGCGAGCGGCTGAACGACCTCTTCCTCCGCCTCCGCGATTCCCGCGGGTTCTCGGCGATCTTCGTCACCCATTCCGTCGCGGAGGCGGTGTTCGTGTCGGACAAGGTCGCCGTCATGTCGCCACGGCCCGGCCGAGTGGCCGGGGTCGTCGACGTCCCCTTCGGCCGGACCCGGCAGTCCGATCTCCGGTACGCGCCCGAATTCGCGCGCGTCTGCGGCCGCGTCAGCGCACTCGTCCGGACGGCGGACGCGTGAGGTTCCTCCGCCCCGCCGTCGGACCGTTCGCCGTCCTGCTCGTCGTCCTCGCCGGCTGGTACGGGCTCGCCTACGGGCTCGACAACAACTTCTCACCGGCGTCCGGCAAGCCGCTCATCCTCCCGCCGCCGCACCGCCTCTTCGAGGATCTCGGGCCCGAGACGCGCTCGCGGATGCTCACCGCCGTCGGAATTACCGCCCGGACGAGCGTCGCGGGACTCGCGATCTCCTCGGCGCTCGGCGTCGCGCTCGGCTTCGCGATGTCGCGCCGCCGGTGGCTGGAGCGCTCGCTCTGGCCGTGGCTCATCGCGCTCCAGGTGACGCCGATCGTCGCGCTCATCCCCCTCATCATCCGGCTCGTCGGCGCGAACGACGCCGCCCGCCTGCTCGTCACCGTCCTCATCACCTTCTTCCCGATCGTCTCGTCGACCCTCTTCGGCTTCCGCTCGGTCTCCCCGACCCTCCACGACCTGTTCTCCGTCCACCGGGCTGGGCCCGTCCGGACGCTCCTGCTCCTCGAGTTTCCCGCGGCACGTCCGGCCATCCTGAACGGACTCAGGACGTCCGCCGGCCTCGCCGTGATCGGGGCGATCGTCGGCGACTTCTTCTTCTCCCGCGGCGACCCCGGGCTCGGGAAGCTGATCCAGTTCTTCTTCCTGAACAACCTCGCGGGACCGATGTTCGTCGCCGCGCTCGTCGCGTCCGGACTCGGATTCGCCTTCTTCGCGGTCTTCGAGCTGGTGACGCGGCGCACGGTCGGCCGCTGGTACGGGGACGTGCGCTAGGTTCGGGCGATGCCGCGTCGTCTGCTGCCCCTTGGGGCGTCGATCCTGCTCCTCGTGTCCGCGTGCGGAGGGTCCGGACCCGCCCAGCCGGAGCAGACCGCTGCACCGACCGGCGCCAGCCTCGTCGCCGACTGTCCGGCGAGGATCGTGGTCCAGACGGACTGGTTCCCCCAGGCCGAGCACGGTGGCGTGTACGAGCTGCTGGGCGACGACGCGTCGACCGACAAGGACACCGGAGCGACCGTCGGCTCGCTCGTCGTCCGTGGCGAGCCGACCGGCCTCGAGCTGGAGATCCGTGCGGGCGGGCCGTTCCTGCAGTCGCCGGTCGTGACCGAGATGTACTCGGACGACGACATCGTGTTCGGCTACGTCGGCAGCGACGTCGCCGTCTCCCGGTTCGCCGACGCGCCGACCGTCGCCGTCTTCAACGCCCTCAACGTGAACCCGCAGGTGCTGCTCTGGAACGCGGATCTCCATCCCGCGGATGCGCCACTACAGCAGGTCGTCGCGGAGGTCGGGGCTGTCTACGTCTTCGGCGAGCCGTCCTGGGTGCGCTTCCTCGAGGCGAAGGGCCTCCTCGACGCCGCGAAGGTCGACTCGGGCTACCAGGGCAACCCCATCCTCGCCACGGAGGACGTCATCCACCAGGGATTCGTCACCTCCGAGCCGTACACGTACGCCAACCTCTCATCCGGGGCGGTCGCCACGGGCCACGTCCTGATCCACGACCTTGGCTGGACGAATTACCCGCAGAACCTCGCCGTCCGGGCTGACCGGCTGGACGACCTCCGCCCCTGCCTCGAGCAGCTCGTCCCGATCCTGCAGCAGGCGCAGCTCGACTACATCGCCGCGCCGGACCGCACCAACGCGCGGATCGTCGCCGCAGTCGAGGCCCTCGACAGTTGGTGGTCCCAGTCCACCGGTTCGACCGCCGACAGCGTGAACCAGCAGGTGGAACTCGGCATCATCGGGAACGGCTCGACGCCGACGTTCGGCGACCTCGAGCCCGACCGGCTCAACGGGTTCATCCGCATCCTGCTGCCGATCCTGCGGGAACAAGGCATCGAAGCGCCGGACGTCACGGCCTCGGACATCTCGACCGACGAATTCCTCGACCCGGCCATCTCCTGGGCCGGCTAGCAGCGGTCAGGCGTCGCGCACCGTTCCCGCCCGCACCACCACGGGCTCCTTGTCGCTCCACGGGAAATTGATCCACTTGTCCGTGTAGCGCCAGACGTAGTCGCACTTCACCATCGACGCAGGCTTCTCGTAGAGCACCGCGAGCCGGGTGTCGGCGAGCCGGTCGGCACAGAACTGCAGCACGTGCTTGAGCGTGTGCCCCGTGTCGGCCACGTCGTCGACGATGAGCACTCGGGCGTCGGTGAGGTCGACCAGCGACGGAACCGGCGGGAGGATCATCGGCACGGCGAGGCGCTCATTGACGCCCGTGTAGAACTCCACGTTCATGGTGAAGGTGTTCTTCACGGACAGTGCATAGCCCAGCGCGCCGGCCGTCAGCAGGCCGCCCCGCGCGATGGCGAGGATGATGTCCGGCTCGTAGCCGCTGCGCGCCACCATCTCCGCCAGTTCGCGGCTCGCTGCCCCGAATCCGTCCCAGGTCATGATCTCGCGCTCGGTCGCCATCTCCCGCGAATCTACTTGACGCTGCCCGTGCGGTACGGGCAGTGGCGGCACCCGCTCTCGCAGCAGTAGCCGCGGTCGAGATGGGCGAGGCTCGTCATCACCAGCAATCCGGAGCGAGGATCGCGATACGAGCGCTCGCCGCGCTCGACCGCGCGTGCGTGCAATTCCTCGAGCTCCGGGGTCATGGGCGCCGGACGAGGTCGGCGAGGACGCCCCAGAAGGCGGGCCAGCTCTTCGCCACGACGCCCGGATCCGACACCGTCACGGGTCCGCCCGCGAGTCCCAGCACGGCGAACGCCATGGCGAGCCGGTGGTCGTCGCGCGGATCGACCTCGACCGCTATGGGGGCTCCGGGGACGATCCGCATCCCGTCGTCCCGCACATCCACGCCCGCCCCTGCCCTGCGCAGCTCGGCCGCAAGATCGTCGATGCGATTGCTCTCCTTGCCGCGGATGAAGCCGACGCCGCGGATCGTCGTGGGGCTGGATGCCCTCGTCGCGATCGCGGCGAGGATCGGCACGGCATCCGACATCTCGGAGAGATCGGCGTCGACGCCCACGAGCGGGCTGCCAGATCGGCGGGACACCATGAGGTCGCTCCCCCGCGCCTCCACCGCACAACCCATCCGTTCGAGGATCGCCGGGAAGTCGCGCTCGGGCTGGAGCACGGTTGCGGCGGCGCCACGGACCACGACGCGTCCCCCGACCAGCGCCGCCGCGGCGAAGACGAAGCTGGCCGACGACGCATCCGGCTCGACGACGTAGTGCCGCGCCCCGTAGGCGCCCCGGCCGATCTCGATGGTGTCCCCGGCCACGGCGATCCTGGCACCGAACGATCGCGCCACCTGCACCGACATCTCCAGGTAGCCGTTCGAGACCCGCGGGCCCGGCACCACGAGCCGGAGTCCGTCCCGCATCGCCGGTCCCGCGAGGACGAGCGCGCTGGCGAACTGGCTCGACGTCTCGGCCGATACGGCCACGCGCCCACCCGCCACGGGCCCGCCCGACACCGTGACCGGAAGCCTGCCGCGCTCCCCCGACCATTCGACCCGTGCCCCGATGTCCAGGAGCGCGTCGTGCAGCCCGTCCATCGGGCGCCGTCGCAGACCGGCTCCGCCGGTCAGGGTCGTTCTGCCGGCGCGGACCGCGGCAACCGCGGTGAGGAACCGCGAGGTCGTGCCGCCAAGTCCGGCGTCGATCGCGACCTCGGCAGCGGAGGTCCGGTCGATCCCGGAATCGACGACGATGGTGGTGCCGACGAGCCGGATCCCCGCGCCGAGCGCACGGCAACCGTCGATCAGCAGGCGCGTGTCGTCGCCGTCGGGGACGTTCTCGATCGTGCTCGACCCGCCCGCGAGGATCGCGCACACGATCGCCCGGTTCGCGATCGACTTCGAGCCCGGGACGGAGACCGTCGCGTCGAGCGGCGACGCGACCGGCTGGACCGTCACCGAGCCGGTCACGCGAGCGACGAGACCGTCGGCCGGTAGCCCCGTGCGAGCAGCCCCCCTCGGAACAGGTCCCTCTGTGCCGACTCGACGACGATGACCAGCACGCCGCGATCACCCTCGGTGGAGTGCACCACCTCGAAGTTGGCGATGTTGACGCCCGTCTCCGCCGCGATGGCGAAGATCTCGGCCGCCGCACCGGCCCGGTCCGGAATCGGGATGCGCACCTCCGACGCGTCGCGGAGCTCCCTGATCCGCCCGGGAAGGTTCGATCGCGCATCGCGGGCGGCCTGCAGGGACGCCGCCAGACGGACGTCGTCGCCCTCCGCGACGACCCTCCGCGTTTCGACGAGCGCCGACACCAATTCGTCCAGCGACTCCACGATCGCCGAGCGGTTCTCCCGACAGATGTCGATCCAGATCCGGGGGCTCCCCGACGCGACGCGCGTCATGTCGCGGAAACCGCCCGCCGCGAGGCGGAGGACCGCACCGTGGTCGGTGGCGCGCCGCATGGCCACTCCCATCAGGGCGGCGGCGGTGAGGTGCGGCAGGTGGCTGACGATCGCGACGAGCCGGTCGTGCACCTCGGCTTCCAGCACGATCGGCTCGGCGCCGAGGTCGCGGACCAGGGATGCGACGGTCTGGAACGCCGCGTCGTCCGTGGTCGACGCGGGTGTCAGGACCCACATCGCACCCCGGAACAGGTCCGGATCCGCGCCCGCAAGGCCGTGGAGCTCGCTCCCCGCCATGGGATGCCCGCCCACGAACCGTGGCGACGCCACATCCCGAACCACCGCACCCTTCACGCTCCCGAGGTCCGTGACGACCCCCGACGTCGTGGACAGCACCTCCCTCGCGACCGTGGGAACGGCCGACACGGGTACCGCGACGATGCTGACCTCGGCGGAAGGGTCGGTGCCGGCGGCGGAGATGACGCCCCGCGACAGGGCCTCCTCGACGACGGCGGCATCGGCGTCGGTTCCCCGCACCGTCCATCCGCGCGCAACGAGACCGGTCGCGACCGAGCCGCCGATGAGGCCCAGCCCGACGACGTTTGCGGTTCTGTCGCTCACGGACGACGATCGTACCGACGACCACGGCCGGCATCGCCGAGCGTGCGCAGCTCCGCGTCGCTCAGCATCCGCCAGCACCCGGGCGCGAGGGCACGGTCGTTGATCGGGCCGATGCGCGTCCTGACGAGGCGCACGACGGGATGGCCGACGGCATCGCACATCCGGCGAATCTGGCGGTTGCGACCCTCGCGGAGGACGATCTTGAGGATTCCGGGTTCGATCTGGCTCACGCCGGCGGGAAGCGTCGGGCCGTCATCCAACTGGACGCCGTCCCTGAGCGCACGGATCGCGGCTCGCGAGACCCCGGTCGCGGGGGCCTGCACCTCGACGAGGTACTCCTTGTCGACCTCGTGACGGGGGTGCGTGAGCCACGCGGTCAGTTCGCCGTCGTTCGTCAGCAGCAGCAACCCCTCCGAGTCCGCATCGAGGCGACCGACCGTGTGCACGCGCGGCGCACGTGGCACGAGATCGAGCACCGTCGCCCGACCGTGCTCGTCCGCAGCCGAGCAGATCGCACCCCGCGGCTTGTTCAGCAGGTAGTACACGAGGTCGGGACGGATGCCGACGGGAACGCCGTCGACGGCCACGAGGTCGCGGGACTCGTCGACCCTTCGCCCGAGTATCGCGACCTCGCCGTTGACCGTCACGCGCCCGTCAGCGATCAACTCCTCGCACGTCCGACGACTCCCGAACCCCCGTGAGGCGAGCACCTTCTGCAGGCGCTCGCCCTCGAACAGTTCAGGCACCCGGAGGCGCCGCGGCGTCGCCGCCGGACCTCAACCCCCGGTCGATCGCCTCGACGACGTCGGCCCCGGGGACGAACTCGGAGATCGGCGGCAGGTCGGCGAGCGACATCAGCCCCATGCGCTCCAGGAAGGTGGACGTCGTGCCGTACATGATCGCCTGACCCGGGCCATCGTCACGACCGACCTCGGCGACGTAGCCGCGCGCCTGCAACGTCCGGATGACGGCGTCCGGGTCGACGCCGCGAATCGACGCCACCTGGGCGCGCGAGATCGGCTGCTTGTACGCGATGATGCTGAGCGTCTCGAGGGCGGCGGGCGAGATGCGCGACTGCTGGCTGTCGAGCACGAAGCGCTCGACGTACCCCGCGACGCCAGGGTCGGACTGCAGGCGGTACCCCCCCGCTACCTTCGCGAGCTGGAAGCCGTGACCGGCATCGACGTACGCGCGAGCGAGCCGTTCGCACAGCTCCTCGACCGTCGACACCGGGATCTCCAGCAGTTGCGAGAGCAGCGACGCCTCCACCGGCTCCATCGCAGCGATCAGGATGCCCTCGATGGCCCGCACCGCACCGGCCAGGTCCCGTGCATCGCCGTCCTGCACGGCGCCAGCCGTGCCCTGGTCGTCGTCGCTCTCCGTGGCACCGTCCATGTCATCCCTCGTAGTCGTCGATCGCGCCGACGGGATCGAAGCCCCGGTCGTCCCCGCCGGTCCACGTGACCTGAATGTCGCCGAATCGATCCGCCTGTTCGAGTCCGACGCGGCCCTGCTTGTACAGCTCGAGGATCGCGAGGAACCTCACCACGACCTCGAGGCGCTCGACGATGGCCTCCGTGAGCGCACGGAAGGTGGTCGTGCCGAGCGCCGGGAGGACCTCGAGCATCTCGATCACCGCATCGGTGACGTTGGCCCGCACGGCCGTGACGTGCGACAGGTCGATCACCATTGGGGCCTTCGGCCGCGAGGCCCGGAGGAACGCCCGGCGCAGCCGCTCCGGGGTCACGCCGTCGAGCATGTCGGGCATCAGCCCCGCGAAGCGCTCGTCGGGCCCGCTCCGACGGGGGTAGGACAGTGATGCGCGATCCATCAGCTCGTCGAAGACGCCTGCGACGTCCTTGAAGGTCTTGCAGTCGAGGAGACGGGCGATCAGCAGGTCGCGCTCCTCCCAGACGGCGAGCTCCTCGTCGAGGTCGAGCGCGTCCCGCGAGGGGACGAGCCGGCGGGTCTTGAGGTCGACCAGCGTGGCCGCGATCAACAGGAACTCGGTCGCGACGTCGAGGTCCAGCCGCTGCATGCGCTCGATCTCGGCCAGGTACGCCGTGACGATCGACGTGAGGGACACCTCGTGGATGTCGACCTCCTGGCGCATGATCAGGTGCAGGAGCAGGTCGAACGGGCCGTCGAACACCGGCGTCGATACGTCGTACGGCACGCCGTCAGGGTAGTTCGGTGGGTGGCGCGGTGCTCGGTAGCGTGTCGCCGTGGTCCGGGTCCTGTCCTGCATCCAGCCGAGCGGGGACGTCCACCTGGGGAACTACCTCGGAGCGCTTCGGAACTGGGTCCACGGTCAGCACCGCGCGGAGGTGTTCCACGGCATCGTGGACCTGCACGCGCTGACGGCGACCGACCGCCCCGGAGTGCTCGGGGACCACACCCTGCGCCTCGCGGCGGTGCTCTTCGCGGTGGGCCTCGACCCGGACGTCGCCACCGTCTTCGTCCAGTCCCACGTCCCGGAGCACGCACAGCTCGGTTGGGTCATGGAGTGCACGGTCAGCTTCGGCGAGCTCAGCCGCATGACGCAGTTCAAGGACAAGTCCGAGCGCCGCGACTTCGTGTCGGCGGGATTGTTCACCTACCCCGCGCTGCAGGCGGCCGACATCCTGCTGTACGACGCGCAGGAGGTCCCCGTCGGGGACGACCAGCGACAGCACATCGAGATCACCCGGGACGTCGCGATCCGCTTCAACGGCCGGTTCGGCGAGACGTTCGTCGTTCCGAAGGCCGTCACCCCGCCCGTCGGGGCGCGCGTCATGGACCTGCAGGACCCCACTTCCAAGATGTCGAAGTCGTCCGCAGGGACCGCCGGCACGGTCTACCTCACCGACGATCCGTCGGACATCGACAAGAAGTTCCGCCGCGCGGTCACCGACAGCCGCGCGGAGGTCACGTACGACCGCGAGGCGCAGCCCGGGGTCGCGAACCTGCTCGACATCCTCGCCGCAGCGACGGGCGACGATCCACGTCGACTCGCCGGCAGCTACCAGCAGTACGGGCAACTGAAGAAGGACACGGGCGACGCCGTCGTCGCGATGCTCGCGCCGATCCAGCAGCGCTACCGCGACCTGCTCGAGGACCGCGCCGAACTGGGCCGGCTCCTTCGCATCGGCGCGGACCGCGCACGGGGCGTCGCGGCAACCACCCTCTCGCGCGCCTACGGCGCGATCGGCCTGCTTCCTCCCTCCTGACTTTGCGTCACTCGTCGTCCGCACGGTGCAGTGCGCGAAGCACCGCCTGATCGGCGTCGCCCCGTACCAGCCTCCACGTCGCGTCCGCCGAACCCGACGATCGGAGCAGGTCCGATCCGATCCGCTCGTGGTCGAGATACACGCGCCACGACGGCCTCACCGGACCGAGCACCGTCGCTGCGACGCGGGAGATGAAGCCGAGTCCACTGGCGTTCTTTCCGACGTCGTGGAGCAGCACCCCGCGCCGCACCTCGTCCGGGGCGCCGGGCATCAGGGCGTCGAAGCGTGCGAGCACGCGGATGGCGTGCAACCGGTCCTGCACCGCCATCCCCTCCCAGTGCCGCGACTCCTGGGCGGAGAGGGCGACGGTCGGCGCGACGGGGACCCCGACCCGGCGGGAGTCGACGAACCACCGGATCGATCGTCGGACGAGGTGCACGGACCGTGCCATGGTCAGCGCCGCGCCCGCGGGTGGGCCTCGGCGTACATCTCGAACAACTGCGAGCCGTCGAGTCCGGTGTAGCGCTGGGTCGTCGCCACGGAGGCGTGGCCGAGCATCTCCTGGACCACGCGGAGGTCGGCGCCGTTCACCAGCATGTGCGTCGCACAGGAGTGCCGGAGCACGTGCGGCGAGATGTCCCTGGTGATGCCGGCCCGCCTGGCGGCCCGCCGGACGACGTCCCATGCGACCTGGCGGCTGAGCCGTCGTCCCCGGCCCCCGAGGAACAGCGCGTCCCGATCGGTCCGCGCCGCGCCCGTCCCAGGTGCCAGCGCCGCCCGACCGTGGCCGCCGAGCCACGACACCAGCGCATCCCGGGCGTGGACACCGAACGGGACGATGCGCTCGCGGGCGCCCTTGCCGAGGAGCCTGACCGTTCCCGACGAGAGGTCGACGTCGCCGAGGGACGCCCCGCACGCCTCCGAGATCCGCGCACCGGTGGCGTACAGGAACTCCACGAGGGCCCTGTCCCTGAGGCCGATCGGTCCCTCGCCAGCCGCAGCTTCGAGCAACCTCAGCACGTCGTCCTGGTCGAGCGGCCGTGGCAGGCCGGCCGGCACGCGCACTCCGTCGCGATCGGCAGCCGGATCGTCCGGACGCTCACCTTCCGCCACCATGAACCGATGGAGCGAACGCACCACGGCGAGTCCGCGGGCGACGCTCGCCACCGAGAGGCCGTTGTTGCGCAACCATCCGACATGGTCGTCGACGTCCCGCGGCAGGGCCGAGACGGGCGTCGACCCCCGCGCCACGAGGAACTCCACGTAGCGCTCTGCATCGCGACGGTAGGCCTCCACGGTCCTCGCAGACCGGCCCTGCTCCACGGCCAACCACGCGACGTACCGGTCGACGAGTCCCGTCATGCCCACGCACGGAGGCGCGCCGAGAGCAGTCCGACCACCGCAGTGGAGTTCACGATCTCCCCCCGCTCCACCATGGCGACGGCCTCATCCACCGGCGTCCAATGGACGGTCATCGCCCGCTCCTCGGGACCTTCGGGCGTCGCCGTGCCGCGCGTCACGCCCTCCGCGAAGAAGATCGTCATCTCGGCATCGGTCAGGCCGGGCGCCTGCACGAGCTGCGCGAGGAAGCGCCACTCCCCGCCAGTCGCTCCCACTTCCTCCCAGAGCTCCCTCCGGGCGGCGTCCCGTGCGTCCTCTCCCGGCTTGTCGCGCATCCCTGCAGGGATCTCCCAGATCACCCGGTCGAGCGACGGACGGTACTGCCGCAGGAGCGCAACCTCGCCGTCCGAGACCGCCACGATCCCCACTGCGCCCGGGGACCGTACGTACGAGCGCTCGAACACCTCCCCGTCGGGCGACGCGAAGACGCCGCGGACGAGGCGCCACGCCCTCCACGCAACGAGCGTCTCCTCCGTCGTGCGGACGAATTCCCGCGGAGGTTCCGCGCTCACCGGCGCAGATCCGAGGACGCCTCCAACCGGGCCGTCCGGTGGCGCAGCGCCGCTGCGACGAATTCACGGAACAGCGGATGGGGCCGGTCCGGGCGGCTCTTGAACTCGGGATGGGCTTGGGTCCCGACCCAGAAGGGGTGGCCCTCCATCTCCACGAACTCCACCAGGCGGCGGTCGGGCGAGGTGCCGCTGCACAGCAGGCCTGCAGCCTCCAACCTGGTCCGGTAGGCCGAGTTGAACTCGTACCGGTGGCGGTGGCGCTCGCTCACCACGGGCTCGCCGTACGCCTCGGCGACGATGCTCCCCGGCTCCAGCACCGCGTAGTACGCCCCGAGCCGCATGGTGCCGCCCTTGTTCGCGACGTCCCGTTGGTCGACCATCAGGTCGATGACCGGATGGCGCGTCGCTGCATCGAACTCGGTGGAATTGGCGCCGTCCAGGCCCGCGACGTGGCGCGCGAACTCGATCGTCATGACCTGCATTCCGAGGCACAGCCCGAGGCACGGGAGGCGCTCCTCGCGCGCGAACTCCGCCGCACGGATCTTCCCCTCGATGCCGCGGGAGCCGAATCCGCCCGGAATCACGATTCCGTCGACGTCGGCGAGCCGTCCCGACGCCAGCAGTCCCTCGATGTCCTCGGCCTGCACCCACTCGACCTCCACCCGTGCGCCATGGTGGAACCCCGCGTGCCGCAGGCTCTCGGCCACCGAGAGGTATGCATCCTGCAACTGCACGTACTTGCCGATGAGGCCGATCCTCACGGGCAGCGTGGCCGCCTCGACGCGCGCGACGAGCTCCTGCCAGGGGCGCAGATCGGGACGCGTGTCGAGGCGGAGCACGTCGCACACCCTGTCGTCGAAGCCCTCGTCGTGCAGGATCAAGGGCAGCTCGTAGATGTTCCGGGCGTCGGCTGCGTTGATCACGCACTTCAATTCGACGTCGCACTGGTTGGATATCTTCCGCTTCAATTGCTCGGAGACCGGCTCCTCGCTGCGACAGACGATGATGTCCGGCTGGATGCCCCGCGCCCGCAGCTCGGTCACGCTGTGCTGCGTCGGCTTCGTCTTCTGCTCGCCGCTCGGTCCGATGAAGGGCACGAGGGTGACGTGCACGTAGCAGACGTTGTCCCTGCCCACCTCGTTCCGGAATTGGCGGATCGCCTCGAGGAACGGGAGGATCTCGATGTCGCCGACCGTGCCGCC
>JAGWXX010000019.1 GCA_018969685.1 Acidobacteriota bacterium
GGCGCTGCTGCGCATCGCCGCGGTGTGGAACATTCCCGTGGCGTGCAACCGCGCGAGCGCCGACTTCATCGTCACGTCGCCGCTGCTCGCCGGTCCGTACCGACGCAAGGTGCCGCACACGGCGTAGGGAACCTGCCACGACGACGCCTCCGTCGTCCACCGTCACGACCCGGCGTTCAGATCGTCCGGGGCGGAGGCGGCGGACCCCACCGATTGACCTCCTGCACGCTGGGCACGAAGGTGAACACGATGTTGGCGATGGGGACGAAGGTCCACCATCCCCCGCGTCCCGCGTCGTGCATGCGCCTCCAGGCGACCGACAGCGAGGGCAGCAGCAGCACGATCCACACGATCCCGCCGGCGCCCTGCCCGGCGGAGCCGCCCGACTGCGACCCGACGACCACCTGTGCGACGAATGCGACGAGGAACGCGAACAGCTGCCACCACCAGTACTCGGAGCGCGATGCGCGCGTGCGGAACTTGAGGGTGTGCGACAGCACGGACGACACGGCAGCGAGGAACGGCACGACCGGACGCTAGCCGCGCGCGGCCGGACGGTCGCCGCGGACTACGGCTTCGGCTCCTTCGGCAGGCCGAGCACGCGCTCGCCGACGATGTTGCGCTGGATCTGGCTCGTGCCGCCCCAGATGGTCTCCGACCGGGAGAAGAAGAACGCCGACATCATCGCGCTCACGGGGTACCCCTCGCGCCGCTTGTCGCGCTGCGCGCCCGGCCATCCGCCCGAGCGCGGGCCAGCGTCGATGAGCATCGCCTCCGGACCATGGATGTCGAGGGCGAGCTCCATCGCCCGCTGGTGCATCTCGGTCCAGAACATCTTGTTCGTCGCACCGAGCGACGCGATCGACGGGTCGCGGCGGCCGGCGAGCGAGGCGCCGAGCGACCGCAGCCCGTTGATGCGCAGGATCTGGACCTTGGTCCAGTACTGCACGAGCCGCTGCCGGATGAGCGCGTCGTCGATGGCGCCGGTGCGGCGCGCCGCGGCGACCATGAGGTTCCACTCCTCCTCGAACCGCCGGTGGCCCGTCGTGGCGCTCATGCCGCGCTCGAAGGCGAGCGTCGAGTTCGCGACCTGCCACCCGTTGTTCACCCCGCCGACCACGTTGTCCTTCGGGCAGCGCGCATCGGTGAAGAACACCTCGCAGAACTCGGCCGTGCCATCGGGCTGCACGATCCCGCGCACCTCGACGCCCGGCTGGCGCATCGGCACCAGGAGGTACGAGATGCCCGCGTGCTTCGCCGCGGACTGGTCGGTGCGCACGAGGAGGAAGCAGTAGTCGGCATGGTGCCCCTGCGTCGTCCACACCTTCTGGCCGTTGATCACCCACTCGTCGCCGTCGAGCACCGCGGTGGTCTTGAGGCTCGCGAGGTCGCTGCCGCTGTTCGGCTCGCTGAAGCCCTGGCACCAGCGCATCTGCCCGGAGAGGATCCTCGGCAGGAACTCCTTCTTCTGCTCCTCCGTCCCCCACTGCAGCAGCGTCGGGCCGACCAACGTGTCGCCGAAGAAGTCGGCGCGCATCGGCGCGCGCGCGTTCGCGAACTCCTCCGCCAGCACGACGCCCTCCAGCAGCGACAGGCCCTTCCCGCCGTACTCCCGTGGCCACGTCGCGCAGATCCAGCCGCCCTCGAACAGGCGCGCCGTCCACGTCTCGTTGAACTCCCGCCGCTGCTCCGACGTCATCTCGAAGCCCTCGTCGAACCACCCTGCCGGGAGGTTCTCGCGCAGCCAGGTGCGCACCTCGGAACGGAACGACTCGGCCTCGGGCGTGTAGGTCAGCATCGCGACATCCTGCCAGCGCCGCGCGACGCGAGTCCACGTGGACGGCGGCGGGGCGCCTCCGGCGCGCACCGTAGAGTGGCGACGTGAGCACGACCGCTGCAGCAACCAGCCGCTGGACCCATCAGTGGAAGGAGCTCCACGAGGAGGTGATCTCGTCGGGCCTGTGCACCGGGTGCGCGGGGTGCGTCGTGGCCTGCCCGCACGAAGTGATCGGCTATACGCACGAGGAGGGCCACTACAAGCCCTTCCACCTCGAGGACGACCTCGGCCCCGCCAACTGCGGCCACGGCGAGAAGGGCTGCACCAGCTGCACGCGGGCCTGCCCGCGCTTCCGGTCGTGGGAGCCGGACGCCGACATGCACCTGTTCGGCCGCACCCGCAACGACGACGAGATGTTCGGCCAGTACCGGTCGCTGCTGCTGTGCCGCGCGACCGATCCCGAGGTCCATGAGAAGGGCCAGGACGGCGGCTTCGTCGGCGCGATGCTCATCTGGCTGATGAAGCACGACTACATCGACGCCGCGCTGACCAGCTTCCTCGAGGGCGACGGCTCGTCGTGGAAGGCACGGCCCGGACTCGCGCGCACGCCCGCCGAGGTGCTCGCATCGTCGGGCAGCCGCTACACCTACTCGGCGAACACCCTCGCGATGAAGGAGGCGGCCGAGGCCGGCCTGCAGCGCCTCGCGCTCGTCGGCATGAGCTGCCAGTCCTCGGTGCCGCCGATCATGTGGACGCGCAAGGCCGGCAAGGTGGGCAAGCCCTTCCTCTTCAACATCGGCCTGCTCTGCTCGAAGACGTTCGACGACGCCATCTTCGAGGAGCTCTTCCTCGCCAAGTACGGCCTCCGCAAGGAGGAGATGGTGAAGATGAACATCAAGGGCGTCTTCCAGATCTGGATGAAGGACGGCTCGTACCACGAGATCGACCTCAAGGAGTGCCACCAGTGGACGCGCGAGGGGTGCAAGACGTGCCCCGACTTCGCCGCGGAGCACGCCGACATCTCGACCGGCGGCATCGGCGAGGACAACGCGTGGACGCTGTGCGTCGTGCGCACGCCGCTCGGCGAAGAGGTGATGAACCGGATGATCGCCGACGGTTCCGTCGAGGCGCGGCCCGCGGAGACCGACGCCACCGCGATGCGGCTGCTCAAGCTGCTGAGCACGGTCAGCCGCCGGCGGTGGCCCGCGACGGCCCACCCCGCCCCGGTCGTCGGCGTGCCGCCGCCGAAGAAGAAGGCCGACGGCACCGCGCCCGCCGCGCACTGAGCCGCCCACGGGGCGCGGGCGCCGTCAGCCCGCGGAGAGCCGCACCGCCGTCGCCACCACGCCGTCGAGCATCCTCTCGGTGAGCGTGCCGGTGAAGGTGTTCTGCTGGCTCGGGTGGTAGCTGCACACCACGTCGTACCGCCCCACGCGCAGCACCGCGCCGTGCGCGAACCGCGGGCGCGGCCGCACCTCGAGCACCTCGGCCAGAGCGGCGAGTGCGAACGCGCCGAGGCACACCACCGTGCGCGCGGAGCCCAGCAGCGACAGCTCGCGCGCCAGGAACGGTGCGCACCGTCGCCGCTCGTCGGGCGAGGGCGCGTTGCCGGGCGGCGCGCACCGCACCGCAACCGTCACCCACGCGCCGGAGAGCTCGAGCCCGTCGCCGCGCGACGACGAGTCCGGCTGGCTGGCGAGGCCGGCACGGTGCAGCGCGCGGTACAGCCACTCCCCGCTGCGGTCGCCGGTGAACACGCGCCCCGTCCGGTTCGCGCCGTGCGCACCGGGGGCGAGGCCGAGGAACACGATCCGCGCCGCCGGATCGCCGAAGCCCGCGACCGGCCTGCCCCAGTACTCCTCGTCGCGGTACGCCGCCCGCTTCGTGCGCGCGACCTCCTCGCGCCACTCGACGAGCCGCGGGCACGATCTGCACGCCTCGATCTCCGACGACAGCACGTCGAGCGGCTGCCGCGATCTTCCCGCCACGGGCGCAGACGGTAGTTTGGGCGCAGCACATGGCCCGTACGACCGCACCCACGACGATCCTCCTGGTGCGGCACGGCACGACGCCCACCACCGGCAAGATCCTGCCGGGTCGCGCTCCGGGCCTGCACCTCTCCGATCAGGGACGGAGCGAGGCCGAGGCCGTCGCGGCGCGCATCGCGTCCGCAGGCTCCGTCGCCGCCCTCTACGCGTCGCCCCTCGAGCGCACCCGCGAGACCGCCGCGCCGATCGCCGCCGCGACGTCGCGAAAGGTGGCCGTCCATCGCGGACTCGTCGAGTGCGACTTCGGCGCATGGACGGGCGCGAAGCTGGCCACGCTGATGAAGAAGCCGGAATGGACCACCGTGCAGCGCGCACCGAGCGCCTTCCGGTTCCCCGGCGGCGAGAGCTTCACCGAGATGCAGGCCCGCATCGTCGGCGCGCTCGAGGAGATCCGCGACCGGCACCCCGGCAAGACGGTGGTCTGCGTGTCGCACGCCGATCCGATCAAGGCGGCGGTCGCGCACGCGCTGGGCACCCACCTCGACCTGTTCCAGCGGATCGTGATCAGCCCGTGCTCGGTCAGCGTGCTCTCGTGGGGGCGCAGCGGCCCGGTGGTCCTGACGGTGAACTCGACGGGCGCGGCGCTTGCCGGCCTGCGGCCCTCCTGAGGACCGCGTGTTCCTCGAATTCGAGCGCGTCGACTCGTTCACCTGCGGGACCGTCGGCCGGCCGGGGCAGCGGACGTTCCTCGTCGACGTCCGCGGCGACGCGGGACGCGTCACGGTGAAGTGCGAGAAGCAGCAGGTCGCCGCGCTCTCCCAGTACCTCCGCCAGCTGCTCGCCGACGCACCCGACGTCGCCGAGCGGCCGCTCGACGAGGCGATGGAGATGCCGCCGTCGGGCGACGTCCTCTTCGCCGTCGGCACGATCGGCATCGCCTACGACCCGCGCAGCGACCGGATGCTCGTGCAGATCGACGAGATGACCGACGGCGGCGGCGAGGACGACGACCGGGACGGACCGGGCGACGACGTCGTCGCAGAGGGCGATGGCTCGCGACTGCGCGTCCACCTCACGCGCGGACAGGCGGCGGCATTCTGCGACCGCGCCGACGACGTCGTGGCGGCAGGGCGGCCGCAGTGCACCTTCTGCAACATGCCGATCGACCCCGAGGGACACGCGTGCCCGCGGATGAACTGACCTGCGGCATCCTCGCGAACGGGGAGATCGAGGTCGTCGGACGGATGCCGCGGAGCAGCAACGCCACGCTGCTCGTCGACGTCGTGCTGGAGGGCACGCGCACGCGGGCGATCTACAAGCCCGTGCGCGGCGAGCGCCCGCTGTGGGACTTCGATCCCGGGCTGCACCGTCGCGAGGCAGCCGCCTACCGGCTGTCGGAGGCCATGGGGCTGGGGGCCGTACCCGAGACCGTGCTGCGCGACGGCCCGTACGGCGAGGGCTCGTTGCAGCGCTACGTCGAGCACGAGCCCACCCAGCACTACTTCACCCTGTTCGAGCAGCGGCCCGACCTTCACGGCGCGCTGCGCGACATCTGCGCCCTCGACCTCGTCGCCAACAACACCGACCGCAAGTCGGGGCACTGCCTGCTCGGCACGGACGGCCGCGTCTGGGCCATCGACCACGGGGTGTGCTTCTCTGCCGACTTCAAGCTGCGCACGGTGATCTGGGAGTTCGCCGGCGAGCCGATGCCCGAACACCTCGTCGCGAGCACCGCCCGCATCGCCGGGCACGTGCCCGACGAGGTCGCCGAGCTGCTGTCGCGCGACGAGGTCGACGCGCTGCGCGAGCGCGCCGAATGGCTGGCCGACGGCGCGACGTTTCCGCACGACCGAAGCGGCAGCCGCTACCCCTGGCCGCTCGTCTGACGCACCCCGACGTGTCCGGCGACCTCGACCTGCTGATCCGCTCGGGCGACGTCGACGGGCTGGTGCGGCTCGTCGACGCCATGTGCGCGTCGCGCGACTGGGACTCCCTCCTCGGGGTGCGCGACGCCTGCCGTGCGGCGACCGACGCCGGTCGCCAGGTCTGGCCGGCCGCGACGCTCGCCGACTACCGGCTCGCGCTCCGGGCGCCCGACGAGCTCGCCGCGATCGTGGTGGACGAATCGAACGGGCGCTTCGTGCTCGGACCGCTCAGCGAGGTCGTCGCGCAGCACCACCGGTGGGAGGATCTCGCACCGCACCTCGAGGACCCCGTCGCCGCCGAGTTCGTCGCACGGGAGTGCGCGTTGCGCGGACGACGGACCGGGCACGAGCCGCTCGACCCGTACGACGTGCCGGTCGACCCGCTCGGGTGGGAGCCCCCGTACCCACTGGCGACCTACCGCGACGACGGCGCCGACTTCCCGCACCCCGCCATCGCGGTGCGCGACTGGCAGCGCGTCGACGGCGCGGCCGGCACGGCGGTCACCGGCGCGGGCGTGGACGTCACGGTGTCGGACGCGGTGCACGACCTCGTGTCGGGGTGGACCACCGGATCGAACGGCACGTGCGCCGTGTCGCAGGCCGACCGGGTCGACGACGCCATCGCGGCACTCGCAGGAGGGGACGCGCAGCGCGGTGCGGCCGACCCCGGCGATGCCATGACGCTCGCGGCATGGGCGGGAGCCAGCGGAGGCGCGCACGGACGCCGGCGCGGCGCAGCCGGCGGACGCCAGCGGGCATGGGCGCTCGTTGCCGCCACGGGCGGCCTCGACCTGCCGTGGGATCCTGACGCGGTCGGCCGTGAGGCGGCGGCCACGACGTGGTGGACGTGGCGCGACGAGACCGCTCCGTCCGGCTGGACGCTGCGACTCGCGTGGTCGACGCCGCGCGGAGCGTGGGCGGTCGACGCCCGCGACCGCGCCGACGAGACGGCCTAGCGGCCCTTCAGCGCCTCGATCAACTGTGGCAGCACCTTGTGCACGTCGCCGACGATGCCGAGGTCCGCGACGCCGAAGATCGGCGCCTCCTTGTCCTTGTTGATCGCGATGATGTTCTTGGAGCCCTTCATGCCGACCATGTGCTGCGTCGCGCCGGAGATGCCCGCCGCGATGTAGACGTTCGGCTTCACGACCTTGCCGGTCTGGCCCACCTGGTAGCTGTAGGGCACCCATCCCGCGTCGACGATCGCGCGCGAGGCACCCGCGGCGCCCTTGAGCAGGCCCGCGAGGTCCTCGACCAGCTGGTACTTGCCGGCCTCGCCGAGTCCGCGGCCGCCCGACACGACCACGTCGGCCTCGTCGAGCTTCGGTCCGCTGCTCTGCTCGACGTGCACGCCGAGCACCTTCGCCGCACCGGTCGCGCCCGTGTCGGGCACCGGCGCCGCCACCACCGTGGCTGCCGCGCCGCCCGAGCTCTCGGCCGCGAACGACTTCGGGCGGAACGACACGAGGTGCGGGCCCGCGCCGGTGAACGCCGTCGTCACGAGCACGTTGCCGCCGAAGATCGGCGTGGTCGCGACCGTGCCGTCGGCCGTGTGCGCGACGTCGATGCTGTTCGTCAGCACCGTGCGGTCGAGCTTGACCGAGAGGCGCGCCATGATGTCGCGGCCCTCGTAGTTCTGCGGGAAGAAGATCGCGTCGGGCGCGCTGCCTCCGTCGATCACCGCCTTCATCGCCGCCGACACCGCCGGCCCCGGCAGGCGACCTGCGAGGTCGCCGGTCGCATAGACGGTCGTCGCGCCGTGGTCGCCGAGCGACGCCGCAATGGGGCCAGCGTCGCCGCCGACGAACGCCGCGACGTTCGACGTCAGCGCGCGCGCCTTGGTGAGGAGTTCGAGCGTGCCGGGCGTGGGAGCGCCGTTGGCCGCCTGTGCGAAGACCCAGATGCTGTTCAGTGCCATGTCGGTGCTCCTCAGATCACTTTCAGGTTCTCGAGGTACGAGACGATCTTCGCCGCTGCGTTGCCGTCGTCCTCGACGATCTCGCCGGCCTTGCGCGCCTCGGCCTGCGCGACCGTGACGATCTTCTGGCCCGCGCCGCCCCAGCCGCCGGCCGTCACGCCGACGTCGGCGGCGGTCTTGGTCTCGATCGGCTTCGACTTCGCGGCCATGATGCCCTTGAAGCTCGGGTAGCGCGGCTCGACGACGCCCGCCGTCACGCTGATGAGCGCGGGCAGCGGGCACTCGACCTCGTCGTAGCCCGACTCGGTCTGGCGGTCGGCCTTCAGCGTCGAACCCGACACCTCCACCTTCTTCGCGAAGGTGACCGAGGGGAGACCGAGCACCTCGGCCAGCTGCTCCGGCACCGTGCCCGTGTACCCGTCCGAGCTCTCTGTCGCGGCGATCACCAGGTCGACGCTGCCCATCGTGCGGATCGCCCCGGCGAGGACCTTCGCCGTCGTCAGCGCGTCGGAGCCCGCGAGCGACGGATCGCTGACGAGCACGCCCTTCGATGCGCCCATGGCCAGCGCGGTGCGCATGCCGGACGTCTCGCCGTTCGGCGCCATCGACACGATGCTCACGTCGCCGCCGCCCGCGGCGGCCGCGAGCTGCAGCGCCATCTCCACCCCGTAGCCGTCGGACTCGTCGAGGATGAGCTTGCCCTCGCGCTTCAACGCGTTCGTCGACGCGTCCAGGGAGCCCGGCGTGGCCGGATCGGGGATCTGCTTGACGCACACGACGATGTTCATGGTCCTCATTGTTACCGGTGGCCCGTCAGAGGCCGCAACTGGAGGGCCATTTCCGCCCGCGAACCCGCCGATAGCGTGAAATTTCGTGCGGATCCTGTTGGTCGTCAACTCGTTCGCATCCTCCGTCACGCCCAGGAACACCGTCCTCGTGCACCGGCACCTCGCGCGGAACCACGACGTCCAGGTGGTGGAGACCAGCGAACGGGGGCACGCCACCCGCTTCGCCCGCGACGCCGCCGAACGGGGCCTCGACGCCGTGTTCGCCTTCGGGGGTGACGGCACGCTGAACGAGGTGGCCACCGGCCTCGCCGGCAGCGGGACGGCGCTGGCCATGCTCCCGGGGGGCTCGACGAACGTCTTCGTCCGCTCGCTCGGCGTGTCGAACGATCCGCTGACGGCCCTGACCCAGCTGGTCACCGCTCTCGAACGCGACGAGATCGGACGGATCAACCTCGGCCGCGCCAACGGCCGCACGTTCTGCTTCCACGCAGGCATCGGCTGGGACGCCGCGGTCGTCGAACAGGTCGAGCGGCGGTCGTCGCTGAAGCGGTTCGTCGGCCAGCCGCTGTTCGCCTGGTCGGCGCTTTCGTCGTGGTTCCTCACCTACGGGCGGCGGTTCCCCCACTTCACCGTCGACGTCGACGGGCGCCGGATCCCCGACGGCTACTTCTCGGTCGTGCTCAACACCGATCCGTACACGTACGTGGGCCGGAACCCCATCCATCTGTCGCGCAGCGCCGCGCTCGACAAGAAGCTCGTCGTCGTGACGTTCCGGTCGCTCGGGTCGCTGCAGATGATCGGATCGCTGTGGCAGGCGCTCCGCCGAGGAGGCCTGACGCCGTCGTCGTCGGTGGACATCGCCACCGACGTGGAGCGGGTGACGTTCGATTTTCCCGCTCCGTTCCCCTACCAGTTGGACGGCGACTACCTCGGCGGCGCGACCACCGTCGAGATCGAGCACTTCCCCGAGGCGCTCCTCCTCGTCCGGCCGCACCTCGCCGGCTAGCGGCCCCCGGCCAGCAGGCCCAGCGCGACGTCGGGCACGTTCGTGCAGATGCCGTCCACGCCCCACGCGACGATCTCCTGCATGCGCACGGGGTCGTCGCAGGTCCACGGGTTCACGCTGAGGCCCTCTGCGTGCATCGCGACCACCACGTCGCGCGTCAGCGACCCGACCCACGGGTGCAGCGCCGCGTGGCCCGCGGCCCGCAGGTCGGCTGCGAGCGACGTGGCGGTGCCGGCGGGGACGTCCACGGTCAGGAACGCCGTCGCGACGCCGGGCAGCACGGCGCGACTGGCGTCGATCGTGGCGCGGCGGAAGGACGACACCAGCCATCGGCCGTCGTCGCCGCGCCCGCGCAACTCGGCGGCCACGCGCTCCATGAAGCGGTCCCCGGGGTCGAAGTCGGGCTCCGATTCGTCGTTCTTCACCTCTACGTTCACCCACATTCCCGCGCACGCGTCGAGCGCCGCGGCGAGCGTGGGCACCCAGTCGGGGAGATCGTGCGGCGCGACCTCGCAGATCGCGCGGCCGTCGGCCAACCTCGCGTCGTGGTGCACCACCGGCGTACCGTCGGCGCACGGGCGGGCGTCGAGTTCGACGGCGTGCGCGCCGAGCGATGCGGCGGCCGTGAATGCCACGAGTGTGTTTTCGCGCTCGCGTCGCGACGCACCGCGGTGTGCGAGGACCTGCACCGGCGCACCGGTCAGATGGCGGGGCCACGCGACGCCGGCCATGAGCGAAGGATACCGCTGAAAAAGTCCGCGGGTCACTCGTTGGAGTGACGCATGGCGGTCGTATCGTGGCGCCGACAGAGACGGCCCCGCCCTCGAGAAAGCACCACGCACGTGTCACAGCCCTCCATGAACTTCGCACTCGGCAGCGCCGACTACTCGTGGCGCAAGCACGCGCTCTGCCGCGACACGAACCCCGAGAAGTTCTTCCCCGTCGGCAACACCGGCCCGGCGCTGATCCAGATCAGCGAGGCGAAGGGCATCTGCAGCAAGTGCACGGTCGCGGAGCAGTGCCTCGAGTTCGCCCTGGAGACCAGCCAGGACTGCGGCATCTGGGGCGGCCTCACCGAGGACGAGCGCCGCTCCATCAAGCGCACGCGGGTCGCGGAGCGACGCGCCGCTCGCGGCTGACTAGTCGGCCGACACCGGGACGCGCAGCTCGACGAACGTTCCCCGGCCCTCGCCGAGGTGCGCGAGACCCGATCGCTCGACGTCTCCCGGGCCGGCCGACCGCATCGCGATCGAGCCCGCGAGCTCGGTGGTGACCAGCGTCCGCACGATCGACAGGCCCAGCCCCGCAGCCGAGCCGAGGTCGAATCCCTCGGCGAGGGGCGCACCGTCGTTGGCGACGTGCACGACGAGCTCCCCGTCCGGCCGGGAGAGCAGCACCACCACGGAGCCGCCGTTGCTGCCCTCCGGAAACCCGTGGTCGACCGCATTCTGCAGCAGCTCGAGGATCACCACCGACAGCGGGGTCGCGACGGCCGCCGGCAGGCGTCCCCCGTCGCCCCGGACCACGAACCGCACCGGCCGGTCGGCCGACTGCAGCCCCTCCTCCACCATCCGCACCAGCGGGCGCACGATCTCGACGAACTCGATGTCCTCGCCCGGCTCGCGGGACAGCGTCTCGTGCACCAGCGCGATCGTGCGGATGCGGCGCACCGACTCGGCCACCGCCGCCTTCGCCTCGGGCGACTCCAGGCGGCGGGCCTGCAGCCGCAGCAGCGACGAGATCGTCTGCAGGTTGTTCTTCACGCGGTGGTGGATCTCGCGGATCGTCGCATCCTTCGTCAGCAGGAGCCGGTCGCGCTTGCGCAATTCGGACACGTCGCGCAGCAGGACCACCCCGCCGGCCACCCGCACGCTCGATCCGTCCCGCACGAGCAGCGGAATGCTCCGCGTCAGCAGCGTGACGTCCGCGGTCTGCTCGATCTCCTCGATCACGGGCTCGCGGCGCTCGAAGGCGTGCCGCACCGCACCCTCCGCGACGCCGAGCTCCGCGAGCGTCTGGCCGACGGCGTTCGTGCTGACGCCGACGCGGTGCAGCGCAGAGACCGCGTTCGGCGAGGCGAACCTGACGCGCGTCGTGCCGTCGAGCACGATGGCGCCGTCGCCGACCCGCGGCGCAACCGCGGCGTCGGCCAGCCGGCCCTCGAACGGGAAGAGGCCCGCCGCGACCATCTCCGCGAGGCGGGCGAAGATCTCGAGGTACGCGGTCTCGAGCTGGCCCGTGCGGCGGCCCTGGTCGGGCACCCATTCCTTCGTCAGCACGGCGACGTGGCGGCCCTCGTGGCGGACCGGGATCGCCACCATCTGCGCGGTGCCGCCGATCGCCTGCACCCGGATCTCGCCCTCGACGATCGATCCCTCGTTCCTGCACCGGTCGAGCACCGCCGTCTCCGTCTCGCTCGCCCACGTCCCGACGTAGTCGGCCTGGTACAGCGTCCGTCCGGTGGCCGCACGAACCTGCTCGACGATCAACCAGCGGCTGCCCGCGGGCACGTAGAGCAGCAGGTCGGCGAACGAGAAGTCGGCGAGCATCCCCCACTCGGAGACGAGTGCGGAGAGATGGCCGACGTCGCCCGCATCGAGGTCGGTGTGCTGGTGGGCGAGCTCGGCGAGTGTCGGCACTGGGCGACATTCTGCCCGCCGCGGCGGGTCAGGCCCGCGCGTCTGCCAGCGACTCGCCGAGTGCGACCAGCGAGGCGAGGTCGGTGACGTCGGCGGCGCGCAGCGGGGCCACCGCCACCTCGGACGCAGCCCCGTCCGCCACGAACCCGTCCAGCACCGCCGCCTCGCGCCGTGCGACCTCGACCATCTCCCGGGCCGACGCCGCCACCCGGGCGGCGAGCCTCGACGCCTGCTCGGCGGTCGAGCCGTGTGCGAGCAGGTCGGCCTCCGCCGCGGCCGCGGTGCCGTCGACGGTGCGGCCGGCCGCAGCGGCGAGCGAGCGCGGGATCGCGCGGTTGACGACGACCGACGGCGGCTGGTAGCCGCGCGCACGCAGCGCTCGCAGCAGGAAGGCCGCCTCGGTGGACGGCGCCTGCTCCGCGGTGGTCACGACGGTGTACGACGTCCCCGCGCCGCGCAACACCGCCTGCACCTTGTTGGCGCGCTCGACGAACCCGTGCTCCATCTGCCGGAGCAGCGAGAAGAAGACCGTGACGTCGCCCAGGAAGCGCGCGCCGAGCACCCTGTTGGCCACCGCGAAGAACGGGCGCGAGCCCAGCGACCAGAGGCGCGACTGGCCGGTCCCGGTGAGCAGCTTCAGCAGCCGCGACGCGAAGAACTCCTTCATCCGGTCCGGCGCGTCGAGCACGTCGAGCGCGTTGCGCGAGGGGGGCGTGTCGACGACGACGAGGTCCCAGCGCCCCGACGAGTGCGCCTCGTAGAGGCGCTCCATCGCGATGTAGTCGTGGCTGTGCACGAACCTGCTGGTGAGGTTGCGGTAGAGGCGGTTGCCGAGCACCAGCGACTTCACCGTCGGGTTCGGCGCGACGCGCTCGATCAGGTCGTCCCAGCTGGCCTTGGTGTCGATCATCCCGACGAACAGGCGGCCGGCTCCGTCCTCCATCGGCACCTCGACGATGGCGTTGCCGATCTCGCGCAGACCGAGCGCATCGGCGAGGCGCCGCGCGGGATCCACCGTGAGCACGAGCACCGTGCGCCCGTGCCGCCGCGCCGCCAGCGCGCCGAGCGCGGCGGACACCGTCGTCTTGCCCGTGCCGCCGCTGCCGCACACGACGAGGAGCGACGACTCCGACAGCGCCTTCACGACAGCTCCCCTGCGAGGTCGTCCATGAGCCGCTCCACCACGGCACCCGTGCGCACCTCGGGCAGCACGATCACCGGGGCGGGCACCCGCAGCGACCGTTCGAGCAGCTTGCGCAGGTGGCCCATGGCCCGACTGCGGCGCTCGGCGGCGACGGCGACCAGTTCGAGCGGGGCGGCGAGCGGGCCCCCGGCGCTCCCGGCCCGCGACCGCGCGAGCAGTGCGTCGAAGGCCGCATCGTCGGCCTCGGCCACGACCGACGCGGGCACCCGGTTGCACACCACCGTCGCGACGGCGACCGTCGTGTCCGCGGCGAGGCGGTCGAGCAGGGCGACCGTCTCGCTCACCGCGATCTCCTCCGCGAGCGCCGTCACCACGATCCCCGTCGTCGAAGCGTCGGAGAGCATCTCCTGCATCCAGCGCACCTGGTCGCGGATGAGCCCGACGGGCACGAGCGCCGCGAGGCTGCGGGGCGCATCCACCTGGGCGACGACGTGGCCCGAGGCCTCCGCGTCGACGATGACGAGGTCCCACCGGCGCTCGCGCACCTCCCAGCACACCTTGCCGACGGCGAGGATCTCCTTCACGCCCGGCGCGGCGTTGGCCACGAAGTCGAGGATCCGCGCGAGCGGACCCAGCGTCGTCACGATCGGCATGCGCACGAACAGACGGATGTACTCGCGCAGCGAGTGCTCCGTGTTCATCGCCATCGCCGACAGGTTCGGCGCGACCTCCGCGGGTTCGAACGACAACGGACCGCACCCGAGGGCGGCGGCGAGCGCGCCCTTCTCGTCCATCTCGACGACGAGCACCTTCGCGCCCGTCGACGCGACGTGCCGCGCGAGCGCGGCAGCGACCGTCGTCTTGCCCGTGCCGCCCTTGCCCGTGACGAAGAGCAGCCGGCGCGACAGCAGGTCGGGGACGGTCACCCGCCGAAGCCGAGGCGGCGCGTGCCCGAGGGTGCGCCGAACTCGACGTACGCGATCTTCTCGGCGGGCAGCACCACCTCGCGGCCCTTCGAGTCGACCACCGACACCACCTTCGCCCCGCCGCCCAGGGCGGCGTCGAGCGAGGCGCGGAACGCGGCCCGATCCTGCTCATCCTCGATCTCGATCACGAGCTCCCTCGCGGCCTGCACGATGCCGATGCGGATTTCCATGTCGTCTGGTCTAGCCGCTCAGCCGACCCGCAGCGCGGAGAGGAACTTCTTGCGGGGCTTCATGTCCTCGGCCACGCTCCGTGCGAGCTCCGTGAACGCACGGCCGGGCTCGCTGTCCGGCGCCACGGCTGCGATCGGACGGCCGTCGTCGCCGCCCTCCCTGAGGGCCACGGTGAGCGGGATCTGGGCCAGGAGCGGGACCCCCAGCTCGTCTGCGAGCTGGCGCCCGCCACCCGAGCCGAACAGCTCGTAGCGCTTGCCGTCGTCGCCGGTGAACCACGACATGTTCTCGATCACGCCGCGCACCGGCAGCTTGACCTTCGCCGCCATCGCCGCGGAGAGCCGCGCGACCTTCTGCGCCGCGGGCTGCGGCGTGGTCACCACGAGCACCTCGGCGCGCGGCAGGTACTGGCTGAGCGAGAGCGCGATGTCGCCGGTTCCGGGCGGCATGTCGACGAGCAGGAAGTCCGGCTCGTCCCAGTACACGTCGGTGAGGAACTGCTCGAGCGCCTTGTGCAGCATCGGTCCGCGCCACACGATCGCCTCGCCCTCCGGTGCGAAGTAGCCGATGCTGATGCACCGCACGCCCCACGCCTCGGGCGGCAGCAGCATCTGGTCGATCACGACCGGCTGGCGCTCGGCACCGAGCATGCGCGGGATGGAGTAGCCGTAGATGTCCGCGTCCACGACGCCGACGCTGTGGCCCCTCGCCGCCAGCGCGACGGCGAGGTTCGTGGTCACGCTGCTCTTGCCGACGCCGCCCTTGCCCGACGACACGAGGATCGGGCGCGTGCGCGAGTCGGGGCTGGCGAACGGAATGGCGCGGCCCTGCGCGTGTCCGTGCGCCGGGGCCGAGCCGGCCGTCGCACCGGGGTCGCCGTGCAGGAGCTCGCGGACCTTCGCGCGCTCCGCATCGGTCATGACCCCGAACGACAGCGCGACGTCTCGCACGCCCGGCAGGGGCCGCACCGCGCCGTTCACGCGCGACTGGATCTCGTTGCGCAACGGGCACCCCTGCACGGTGAGCACGACGGTCAGGCTGACGGTTCCGTCGGCGCCGACCACCACGTCGCGCACCATGCCGAGGTCGACGATCGAACGGTGGAGCTCGGGATCCTCGACGGGGCGCAGCGCCTCGATGATGCGCTCGGGGGTGAGGGTGTCGGTGCTCATGGCGTGCCTCGGTCGGTCGGGGATGGGCGCGGCAGGCGCCGGAACCGGCGCACGAGCGGCGGTCTCGGGATTTGCACTATCGCGATAGGTAGAATACCGGCGTGCCGTCGAGCGCCGCCAACCGTGGGGGCAAGGTCTCCCCGGAGTCGTTCACCGCGACCGTGTCCGCGATCACCTCGGCCTTCGGCGATCCCACCCGGCGCGCGGTCTACCTGTTCGCGCGCGACCATGCCGGCGGCGTCACCGCCGCGCACGTCGCCGAGCGCTTCGACGTCCACCCCAACGTGGCGCGCCACCACCTCGACAAGCTCGCCGCCGGCGGCTACCTCGACGTCTCGGTCGAACGTCAGGAAGGCGGCGGGGCGGGACGGCCCGCCAAGCGCTACCGCGCCGCGGCAGGTGCCGGGCAGGAAGTCCCCGTCCGGGTCGACGATCTCCTGCTGACCCTGCTCGGCCGCGCGCTCGAGCGCCTGCCCACCGCCGAGGCCGAGCGCATCGCCGAGGAGGTCGGCCAGCAGTACGGCGAGGCGATGGCGGCGCACCTCACCGGCGACGACGGATCCGGCACGCACCGGTCGCTGCGCACCGCGCTGCAGGCAGTAGCCGATGCGCTGACGGCGCACGGCTTCGCGGCGCACACCGACCGGCGCAACGACTCGCTGCGCATCGTCACCAGCCACTGCCCGTTCGGCGACGTCGCGATCGAGCACCCCGTGATCTGCGCGGTCGACCGCGGCATGGTGAAGGGAATGCTCCGGGCGATCTACGGCGAGGCCGACCCGACGACCTCCGCCTCGCTGCCGCGCGGAGACACCTTCTGCGAGACCACGCTGGTCGCGCAGCCCACCCGCTAGCCGCGGACGCCGCGCGGCGCGGCGGTCAGTCGCCCCAGAAGCGCTGCTCGAGGAACGGGTCGCCGTAGTTGTGGTACCCGTTGCGCTCCCAGAAGCCGGGCGCATCGGTCTCCCGCACCTCGATGCCGCGCAGCCACTTCGGCGACTTCCAGAAGTAGAGGTGCGGCACGACGAGCCGCACCGGGCCGCCGTGGATCGGCTCGATGTCCTCGCCCTCGTAGGCCCACGCCACCAGGCACTCGTCGCGCACGGCGTCGGCGAGCGGCAGGTTGGCGGTGTAGCCGAACTCGGCGTGCCCGACCAGGAAGCCGGCGCCCTCGGCGACGCCCGCGAGCTCGAGCAGGTCGCGCACGCGGACTCCCGTCCAGGTGGTGTCGAACTTCGACCACTTCGTGACGCAGTGGATGTCGGTCGTCAGCGTGGTCGACGGCAGCGCGCGCAGCTCGTCCTCGGACAGCACGAGCTCGCGGCCCACCGCGCCGAACACCCGCAACGACCACGTGCCCGGCTCGTACTCGGGCACCTCGCCCACGTGCAGCACGGGGAACCGCTCCGTGAGGTACTGGCCGGGAGGGAGACGCGACGGATCGAGCCCCGCGCGCTCGAGTTCCTGGCGGTTGCGGTCGAAGAATCCCATGCCGCGCGAGTCTTGCCGATCGGTACAGTCCCCGCCGTGCCGATCTACCTCGTCCGCCACGCGCGCGCCGGCAAGCGCCGGGAGTGGCACGACGACGACGCGCTTCGTCCGCTCGAGTCGGACGGCGTCCGCCAAGCCGTGGCGATCGCCTCGCGCATCGCCGACCGCGACCTCGTGGCGCTCTTCTCGAGCCCGATCCTGCGCTGCGTGCAGACGCTCGAGCCCCTCAGCCTGCGGACCGGACTGCCGATCGTCGCCGACGACCGGCTCGCCGAGGGCGCCGACCCCGCTGCCTGCCTGCGCTGGATGGCCGGGCTCGACGACGGCACCGTGCTGTGCAGCCATGGCGACGTGATCCCGGGCGTCGTCGACGCGCTGATCCGACGCGGCATGCGGGTGCACGGCGACGCCACCGTGTCGAAGGGGTGCGTCTGGACCCTCGAGCGCGAGGACGGCGAGTTCGCGTCGGCGCGCTCGTGGCTCGCGCCACGGTCGGGCTAGCCCTCCTCCAGCGCCGCCTCGACCTCGCCGCGCAGGCCCTCGACGATCCCCTGCACGACCGCCGGCGGGTCCATCGACGCACACGTGTCCAGCTGTTCCTTGGCGGCCCGCGCGTCGCCCGCGTAGCGGAACAGCAGGACGCCGAGGAAGCACCGCGCGTCGGGATACCCGGGATCGAGCTCGATCGCCCGCCGCAGCTGGCCATCGGCCGCCGCGAACGCCGCCAACTTCACCTCGTCCGACGCCTCGCGCGCGGCGAGGACGAGGATCCACGCGCGGTACGTGAGCGCCTCGACGTTGTCGGGATCGACCTCGAGCACGCGGCCGTAGAGGTCCACGGACGCCTTCGGGTCGCTGAAGTTCAGGCTCCGCGCCTGGGAGAGAAGGGTCGCGGTCGACTCCTCGATGCCACCCGTCGCGGACTGTCCCGGCAGGCGCTGGCCCGACTGCGCGGCGACGAACCATCCGCCTCCCGCCGCCAGAGCGACGGTCGCGACGGCGACGGCGAGGCGCCGCGCAACCGGCGGGCGCGGAGGCGCGGCGGATTCGACGCCCGGATCGTCCTCGGCGACGGGCAGCGCCGTGCGCCGCCACCGCGCGAGCGCCGCGGCGAGCGCCGCGGCCGCGACGACGAGCACCGCAACGGGGAGGATCCAGACGAGCGAGTCGAGCCCGGTCGACCTCGGCAGCAGCAGGACGCTCGCACCGAACCGCGACTCGATGAATCCGATGATCTCGTCGTCGGTCCGCTGGCCCGTGGCGACCTGCCGGGCGATCTCGGCGCGGATCGCCTCCGCCGCGGTCGCGCGGGATGCGGCGATGCTCTCGCCCTGGCAGGTGGGGCACGCGACCCGCCTGCTGATCGACTCGATGCGCTCCTGCTGGGTGAGGGGCCCCGTGTCGCGGACCGCGACCACGCCCAGCAGCAGGGCCGCGGTCGCGGCCGCCAGCAGCACCGGCCATCGGCGGGGCGACGGGGCGCTCATGCCTCGCCCCGCAGCACGGCGATCTCGGAACGGAGGATGTCGAGGGTGACGCGACCCGCGACGCGCAGCCGGACGACGCCGTTCGGGTCGACGACCCATGTCTCCGGCACCAGCGCCACGCCGAACGCCACCGTGATCGCGCCGTCGGGGTCGCGGAGCTTCGGCCACGACCCGCCCAGCTCGTCGAAGAACGCGCGCACCGCGGCGTCGGTGTCGTCGACGACGACCGAGTACAGCTCGACGGGATCCTCCGCGCCCACCTGGGACTCGGCGAACGCGACGAGGTCGCCGTGCTCCTCGCGGCACGGCACGCAGGTCGAATTGAAGAAGTTGAGCACGACCCAGCTGCCCTTGCGCCGGGCGAGGTCGAACGGCTCGTCGTCGATGGTCGTCGTGCGCACCTCCGGCGCGGGCCGACCGAGCAGCGGCGACTCCACGACCGGATCGGGGCCACCCGACGCCCGCGCCAGCATCGCCACGAGGAGCACGAGCACGACCGCAACCGCAGCGGAGACCGCCGCGGTGCGGCGGGAAACGGTGCCGGTCACGGCGCCGGCACCCTCGCGTCATCCGGTTCGTCGTCCGCCTCGACGGCACCCTCGCCAGGGCCCGCACGCCCGCGTCGACGCGGCACGAGCGCGAGCGCGGTGCCCAGCGCCATCACGAAGCCGCCGACCCAGAGCCACAGGATCATCGGCTTGATGAACACCTTGATGCGCGCAACACCCGAGTCCTGCCGGACGGGCGGCTGCAGCGTGAGGTAGACGTCGACGGTCGGGCTCGTCCGCACCGACGGCGTGCCGACGGTCATGCCGATCCGCGTGAACCGCGTGATCGCCGGTGCGTACGCCCGCCCGCCGTCGACGGACACGCGCGCCACCACGCTCGTCGACCTCGCGTCGCTGCGCTCGACCAGCTCGACGAGCTCGAACGTATGGCCCGCGAACGTCGCCGGGCGCCCGACGACGAGGTCGAGCTCCTGGCTGCGGGTGTAGCTGTTGGACACGCCGAGCGACACCGCGATGAGCACGACGCCGACGTGGACGACCATGCCGCCGCTCGTGCGCCCGAGCAGACCCGACGGGCCGTGGCGGCGCACCGCGAGCACCAGCTGGCGCACGGCCGCGCCGCACGCCGCGCCGCCGAGCCCGCACGCGAGCGGCGCAACGACGCCCGACGCGCCCGACACGACCGCGGCGGCCAGTGCGAGCACGGCGCCCCACGCCGGCCACGCCGCGCGCCGCCACAGCACCTCGCTGCCCGCCCGCCGCCACGGCAGCAGCGGCGCGATCGCCATGATGGTGAGCATCGCGAGACCGAGGGGCACCGCCATGCGGTCGAAGAACGGCTCGCCGACCACGATGGTGCGCGCCTGCAGCGCCTCGACCACGAGGGGGAACACGGTGCCCAGCAGCACGACGAACGCGAACACCGCGAACAGGAGGTTGTTCACGAGGAACGCGCCTTCGCGCGACACCGGCGTCTCGATCGAACCCGGGGAGCGGAGCCGGTCGCCGCGCCAGCCGATCAGGCCGACCGACACCGCCACGACGGCCGCGAAGAAGACGAGCAGCCACGGGCCGATCGCGCTCTGGCTGAAGGCGTGCACGCTCGCGACCACGCCGGAGCGCGTCAGGAACGTGCCGAGGATCGTGAGGCTGAACGTCGCCGTGAGCAGGGAGATGTTCCAGACGCGCAGCATCCCCCGCTGCTCCTGCACGAAGACGGAGTGGATGTAGGCGGTCGCGGTCAGCCACGGCAGCAGCGACGCGTTCTCGACCGGATCCCACGCCCACACGCCGCTCCACCCGAGGACCTCGTAGCTCCACCACCCGCCGAGGAAGATGCCGAAGGTGAGGAAGCCCCACGCGACGAGCGTCCAGCGGCGCGTCGCGACCAGCCATCCCTCGCCGAGGCGGCCGGTGACCAGCGCTCCGATCGCGAACGCAAACGGCACGGTGAATCCGACGTACCCGATGTACAGCGCCGGCGGATGGAACATCACGAGGATGTGGTTCTGCAGCAGCGGGTTCGGGCCCGGTCCGTCGAGCACGCCGGGCGGGCCCGCCGCGAACGGATTCGCCGGACCGAAGCCGAGCAGGAAGAAGAACAGCAGCACCGCGAACATCGTCGCCAGCGCCCAGAGTCCGAGCTCGTCGCGGCGCCGCTCGCCGAGCCAGAGGTGCACCGCGAGGACGAGGCCCGCGAGGACCAGGACCCAGAGCAGGATCGAGCCCTCGAGCGCGCTCCACACCGCCGCGACGTTGTAGAGCGCCGGCGTCGACCAGCTGCCCACCTTCTGCACGTACGCCAGCGAGAAGTCGCGCGTGACCATCGCCCACTCCATCGCGGCGAACGCCCCGACGGCCGCGGCGAACGCGAGCCACGCGAAGCGGCCGGTCAACCCGGCGGTGCGACGGTCCCCCGACCGCGCCGCGACGACGGCCGCGAGCGCGCCGAAGAGCGACGCCACCACGCCGACGAGGACGAGACCGCGGCCGATCGGGCCGGCTAGCCCTGCTGCTGCGAGCATCCGTCCACGTCCGCACCGTCCCCTGACACGCGGTCGGGGTTCTCCGCCACGTACTCGTTGGAGTGCTTGACCTCGATGCGGTCGGCCTCGAACACGTCGCCCACGAGGCGGCCGTGCGCGACCACCGGGATGCACTCCTGGAAGATCCCGCCTGGGTCGCCGAGGTACGACACGTCGAGCGTCCTGCCGTTGAACGACATCGCGAAGCGCGTCGAGCCCGCGACGGCGGCGAGCGACCCCTGCTCGACCGTTCCCTGGACGCGGAGCCGCCGGCCCGCCTCGCAGCCCTCGCGGACGCCGATCTCGTCGACGTTGCAGTAGTAGTCGATCGCCGACGTGAGGAACCGGGTGACGACGAAGCCCGCCACCGCCACCGTCGCGACGAGGACGAGCAGCCACCAGCGGTTGCCGGCGCGGCGCCGCGGGGCCGGGCCGACCGGCCGCGGGCTCAGATCCACGGCTTGTCCGCGTCCGGCAGCGCGCGCGACAGGCGCCGCCCGCGCACGATGGTCGCCGCGACGAGCGCGGCGATCGAGCCGAACGTCGCCAGGTAGGCGACGACCACATAGGGCCACTGGCTCGCGACGATCACCCCGCCACTCCCCTGACCGCGATGGCGTCGTCCAACTCGCGGATCGCGAGCGCATCGCCCATGGCCTGCACGCGCTGGCGGTGCACCACCAGCCATGCGAACAGCGACGTGAACGCCACGACGCCGACGAAGAGCGTGGTCAGCATCGATCCGTCCATCTTCACGTCGCCGTCGGGCGAGAGCACGCTGGCCTGCTGGTGGAGGCTGCGCCACAGCACGACGCTGAAGTGCACGAGCGGAATCTCCAGCACCGCCAGCAGCGCGAGCACCGCCGAGCGCCGCGCCCGCTGCTCGGGCGTCGCGCCGGTACCCCGCACCGCGAGGTAGCCGACGTACGTGACGAAGAGGAACGCCGTGGTCGTGAGCCGAGGGTCCCACACCCAGAAGGTGCCCCACGTCGGGTGGCCCCAGAGGCTCCCGGTCACCAGCGCGAGCGCCATGAACAGCACCCCCACCTCGGCGGATGCGCCCGCGACGCGGTCGAAGCCGAGCGAGCGCCGCCGCCCGAGCAGGTAGCAGGCCGATGCAACCGCAGTCACGACGAACGCCAGGTACGCCACCCACGCGCTCGGCACGTGCACGTACATGATCCGGACGGATTCACCCTGTTGCTTCTCGGCGGGGGTGAACCACAGCCCGCCCACCAGGACCCAGGCGAACAGCACGGCGGCGAGTGCGCCGATCGCGCGCGTGGCGCGCGTGGCGACGCCTCGCGGCCGGGTGGGGGTCAGGTCAGCGCCGGGCACGACATCCGCCATTGTTGCCCACGGGCCGCCATCATTCCTCAACGAGCGCCGCGAAGGACATCGCCCCCGCGACGAGGAAGACCGCGGCGAACGCGGCGAGCAGACCCACCCACGGCCAGCCTTCGGCGGGGGTCGCGCCCCCCGAGGCGAACGCGGACTCCGTCGCCCTCGTGGCGCCGATGAGCACGGGAGCGGCCACCGGCATGAGCAGCAGCGGCAGCAGCGTCTCGCGCCCGCCGGCTCCGGCCACGACGCCCCCGTAGATGCAGCCGACCGCCGCGAGACCCGCCGTGGCGGCGACGAGCACCGCGACGAGCAGCAGCGGGTCGCGCACCGACACGCGGTAGAGCACGATCGCCGCGGCGACCAGCACCGCCTCGAGCACGAGCAGCTGCACGGCGAGCGCCGCGACCTTGCCGAGGAACACGCCGCGCATGTCCGCGCCCGCCGCACGGATGGCCTCGAGCGCACCGTCGGCCGCGTCGACCGCGAACGACCGCTGCACCGTGACGAGCAGCGCGAGCAGCGCGGCGAGCCACACGAGCCCGCCGGCGACCCGCGAGGCGATGGCGTCGTCGTCGAGCGCGAAGGCGAACATCACCATCACGAGCCCCGCGAACGGCAGCACCTGGTTCGCGACGACGCGGCTGCGCCGCTCGACGGCGAGGTCCTTCGCGGCGATCGTGCGGGCGGTGGCGAGCGGCTCCGTCACGCCACCCTCCCGCCCGAGAGCACGATGCGGCGATCCGCAAAGGCCGCGACGCGCTCCGTGTCGTGCGAGGCGACCACCACCGTGGCTCCCGCGGCGCGGGCGGCGACGAGGAGCGCGTCGAGGTCGTCCCGGCCCTGCGCGTCGAGCGCCGAGTGCGGCTCGTCGAGCAGCCACACCTCCGCGCGCCGCACCACGACGCACGCGAGGGCGCAGCGGCGCTTCTGGCCCGCCGACATCGACCCGACGCGGCGCGACGCGAGCGGCCCCGCGATGCCCATGCGCCCGAGCGCAGCCGCCGCCTCGTCGGGCGCGGCCCCCGCCAACCGGGCCCACACCTGCACGTTCTCCAGCGCGGTCAGGTCGGCCCAGAGGCCGTCGCGGTGGGCGAGCAGCGCCGTGCGGCGGCGCACCTCCGCGCGCTCATGGCGCAGGTCGAATCCGAGCACGCGTCCCTCTCCCCGCACGAGCGGCTTCAGGCCCGCGCACGCGCGGAGCAGCGTCGACTTGCCCGATCCGTTGGCACCCTCGACCAGCACGATCTCGCCGCGGCCGATGCGCACCGATGCGCCGGTGAGTGCGGGGTGCGCACCGTAGAGCACCACCGCGTCGCGCAGCTCGATCGCCTCCGCACGGACGTCGCTCATCGACCGACGCCTACCATGGGTTCCGAGGCTATGGCACCGAGCGACCCCGTCCGCCAGCGCAGGGCGCGCATCGACGCATGGGCCCGCGCCGCGCGCCGCGCGGGGTATGCCGCGCTCGCGATCTCGTCGGCGGCCGTCGCCACCGGCGCCGCGACGACGTTCACGCCGGTGCTCTCGGCCGTGGCGACCGGTGCGCTCGTTGCGGGCTCGATCCTCCTCGCACCTGCCATCGTCATCGGCTACGCCGTGAAGGCCGCCGAACGCGACGACCGCGAACGCGGCATCTGACCCGGCACACGACGGGCACCGGCGCCGCACCGATCGGTAGCCTCGCTCCCGTGCCGGCCCACGGAGAGCACCACCCCGCGTTCGAGGAGTACTGCGAGTGCATCTTCGAGCTGCGCGAGGACAACCTCGACGTCATCCAGGCGCGCGTCGCGGAGCGGCTCGGCGTGTCCCGCCCGTCCGTGTCGGAGATGATCCGCCGCATGGAGTCGGAGGGGCTCATCAGGCTCGTGGGTCCCCACATTGCGCTGACCGCGCTCGGCGAGGAACTCGCCGAGCGCGTGGTGCGGCGCCACCGTCTGGCCGAGCGGTTCCTCACCGACGTGCTCGGCCTGTCGTGGGCGAAGGCCCACCACGAGGCGGGCAAGTGGGAGCACGTGATGAGCGACGAGGTCGAGGCCGCGATCAACCGCCTGCTCGGCCTGCCCACCACGTGCCCGCACGGCAATCCGATCCCCGGGTCGGAGTGGGTGGCCGACGGCTCGGTTCCCCTCGCCTCCGTCGGCGTCGGCCGCGGCTTCACGGTCACGCGCATCCCCGAGGAGCTCGAGTTCGCGCCGGGGATGCTCGACTACCTCGAGTTGCACCGCATCGTGCCGGGCGCGTCCGGGCGGGTCACGGGGGCCGATGACGGGACGGTCGTGATCGACGTCGACGGACGCGACGTGCGGCTGGATCCGTTCGCGTCCGACCGGATCCTCGTACGGTCGTAGATGCGGTACCTGCTGCCCCGCACCCTCGCCGTCCTCGCGGTCGCGGCCGCCTCGGGCTGTGCGACGACCATCGTCGACGTCGCTCCGACGAGCACGGCCCCGGAAACGACCGTCGCCGCCACCGTGCCCTCCGGCAGCGACGACGAGCTGATGGGACTGCTCGGCGCGTCGATGGGACGCATCGCCGAGGCGCTCGGCGACCGCGACCGATCGGCTGCCCGGTCCGCGCTCGCGGATGCCGAGGCAGCGTGGCAGGCGCTGGAGCCGAGGCTGCTCGCGAGGAGCGCACAGCTCGAGGAGGATGCACAGCGGCTCGTCGACCTCGCCGCGACGGCCGTCGAGCGCAACCGGCCGGCCGACGCCGACAAGGCGATGCGCTTCCTCGCCCTGCTCCGCGAGTCGCTCGGCTCCTAGCCCGCCTGTCCGACGCTCCGGACGGACATCGATCCGGGAAGCGGCCGTGCGTGCACCACCGAGAGCAGCTTCGTCGCACGGGTGAGCGCGACGTAGAGCGCGCGCTGGCCGTCGAGCGCGTCGCCCGCGATGTCCGCAGGTTCGACCACCACGACGCCGTCGAGCTCGAGGCCCTTCACCACGCTCGCCGGCACCACGCTGAGCCGCTGCTCGATGGACGTCGTGCCGTGCGCAATGCCCGACGACCGCAGTGCGGCGCTGACCGCCGGGGCGAGCGCGTCGGCGCACACCACCGCGACCGACCCGGCGCCGACCGCACGATCCAGGCGGCGCACCTCGTCGACCACCGCGTCGAGCAGCCCGTCGCGTCCGGCGGCCCCGCGGAACGCGGGCGGCTCGGCTCCCGAACGCACCGAGGTGGGCGGCTCGAGATCCGGTGCCGCGACGCGAAGGACGCGCGCGGCCACCTCCATGATCTCCGCGGGGATGCGGTAGCCGACGGTCAGGTCGGTCACCAGGCTCGGCCTGCGGTCGGGCAGGTGGGCGAGCACGTCCTGCCACGTGCGCGGCGCCAGCGGACCCGTCGCCTGGGCGAGGTCGCCGACGACGGTCATCGCACCGCTGATCGACCTGCGCGCGACCATCCGCAGGTGCATCGGCGACAGGTCCTGCACCTCGTCGACGACGATGTGGCCGTACTTGCGGATCTCGTCGTCGTCGTGGATGCGGCCGCTGCGCCGGGGGCGCGGACCCAGCACCTCGAGCGCCTCGTCGAGCAGCGCGACGTCGGCGGCGGTCCACCGCACGTCGCCCGGCGACGCGCTCCGCGGCCGGTGCAGCAGTCCGTGCTCGTCGTCGTCGAGCACCCCGCGGGCGGCCGACCGCAGGAGCGCGCGCGACCCGAACAGGTCGTGCAGCAGCTCGGCCGGGGTGAGCACCGGCCACATGCGCTCCATCAGCTCGCGGAACGCGGCGACGTCGCGCAGCTGGTCGTGCAGACCCTCGAGGTCGCCGTCGGGCTTCCGTGACGACTGTGCGAGCGCCGCGACCACCTCGGTCTCGACGAACCTGCGGCCCGCGTTGTGCCGTCGGAACCGGCGGCGGGCAGCCGCGACGATGCGCGACGACTGCTCGGCCGAGAGCCGCAGCACCGACGCGCCGAGCGGGATCGCCACCGGCTCCCGGAGCGGCCGGCCGCGGTCGCGCACCGCGTTCGCGACGAAGGCCGTCATCCGCGCGTCGCCCTTGAGCCGCGCCACCTCGACGGGTTCGAGCGCACCGACCGCATGGCCGTGCACGAGGTCGGGCAGCACGGCGAGCTCCACCCCGGCCTCGCCGAGGGACGGCAGCACCTGCTCGATGTAGCGGAGGAAGACGCGGTTCGGGCCGATGACGAGCACGCCCTGCTCCTCGAGGGGGAAACGGTGCGTGTACAGCAGGTAGGCCGCACGGTGCAGCGCGACGACCGTCTTGCCCGTGCCGGGACCGCCCTGCACGACGAGCACACCCTTGTGCGGCGAGCGGATGATCTCGTCCTGCTCGGCCTGGATGGTCGCGACGATGTCGCCGAGCTGGCCGGTGCGCCCCTTCGCCAGCGCGGTGAGCAGCGTGCCGTAGCCGCGCAATCCGGTGCCGGCTTGGGTGACGCCGGCGCCGTCACCGTCGAGCCCCTCGTCGTGGCCGACGCCGAGATGGCCCTCGCCGAACAATTCGTCCTCGATGCCGATGATGCGCGGTCCATCGACGGCGAAGTGCCGGCGCCGCAGCAGACCCATCGGGTCGCGACCCGTCGCGCGGTAGAAGGGCTCGGCGACCGGCGCGCGCCAATCGACCACCACCGGCTCGCGGTGCTCGTCGGCCACCGCCAACCGGCCGATGTAGAAGGTCTCGACCGGACCGGTGCCGTCGCTGCCGTCGCTGCCGTCGGCACCTGGTGGCGGTGCACCATCCCGGTCGATCCGCCCGAAGACCAGTGCGGCATCGCCGAGGTCGAGCTCGGTCAGCCGGTGCACCAGCTGCTCGTCGAACGCGTTCCGCTCGAAACGGGCCTGGAACGTGCCGCCGGTGCTCGCCTCGGTCAGCGACCGGATCCTCCACGCGTCCTGCTTGCTGCGCTCGAGGCAGCGGTAGGCGTGGTCGACATGGGCCTGCTCGGCGGGGATGTCTGGGTGGTGTTGGCTCATTTCGGGGTCTGTGGATCCTACCGGTGGGTCTCGACGGCCGACCGAACGGATGTCCCCACGGGACGAATTCGCGGCGCACGTCGGACGGATGCGAGGATCGCGGGGCCACGACGTTCCCACGGCACGGAGCTGCACACATCGGCTCCGGACTGAACAGGTACAGGGAGGATCGAATGGCGGCCACCGGCCGGGTGCACGCAATCGTGCGGCGGGGAAGGGCGGCCGCGGCGGTGGTCCTCGTTGCACTGTGGGTGCCATCCACGGCGTCGGCCGCCGACGACGACTGGACGTCCGACGACGGCGCTGCGAGCGCCGGCACCGACGGCGCATCCATCTCGGCGGGCGTGCGGATCGGCCGCGCCGACGACGACTCGGGCTGCGAGTGGTCGCCGGCGATCGTGCGCGACCCGCGCGCCGAGGTGGTCGGGCCGTCGTTCCGTCACGTCGGCCGCACCCGCTACCAATTGTTCGCACGCGAGTGCGCGGGCCGGGACGCCGAGCTGCACTGGATTCCACTCGTCACCACGGTCGAGGTCGCCCGATCCGCGCGCGACGTCGCGACCGAATCGGTCCCGTCACCGTGGGGGTCGTTCGCCCCGCCCGCGTCGCGGGGCGTGGTGGGGCTCGGCACCTGGATCTGGGTCGACGCCGCGCTCTGGCAGCCGGTCAGCACGACCGCGTGGATCCCGACGCCACAGGGCCCGCTGCAGGTCACCACCACCGCCACGCCGGTCGGCATCGTGTTCGACCCGGGCGACGGCGTGTACGGCACCGGCCCGGTGCGCTGCACGGGACGCGGCCTCGCGTGGCACGGTGCGTACGGCGATGCGATGCCGTCGCCGTGCATGTACACCTACCGGCGCAGCTCGGCCCTCGTTCCGGGCGGCGCGTTCCGCGCCTCGTTCTCCGTCGTGTGGGAGGTCACCTACGCATCGAATCGCGGCGAGCGCGGCTCGCTCGGCACCGTGCAGTCCGTCGTGCGCCACTCCATGGTGGTGCGCGAGATCCAGGGGCTCGTCACGCGGTGATCGGCGCCACCGTCGCCGAGCACGCCGCGACGAGGTCGTTCGGATCCAACTCGACGTCGAGTCCGCGCCGGCCCGCGCTGACGAACACGGTGCGGTGCCCGAGCGCCGTGGCGTCGACGACGGTGGGCAGGCGCGTCCGCTGGCCGAACGGGCTGATGCCGCCCACGACGTAGCCGGTGAGGCGCTCCGCATCGCGCGGCGCCATCATCTCGCAGCGCTTCGCCCCGAGCGCGACCGCGACCGCCTTCGGCGACAGCCGCGACGACACCGGCACCACGGCGACGACCGCCCGCCCGTCGACCGTCGCGAGCAGGGTCTTGAACACGCGTTCCTCGTCGACGCCGAGCATCCTCGCCGCGGCGAGTCCGTACCCGCCGTCCGCGCCCTCGGCCTCGAACCGGTGCACGACGTGGTCGATGCCGAGTCCGGCCAGGGCGACGAGCGCCCGCGTCGGGGCGCTCACCCCCGTTCCCCGCTCCGTGCAGGTGGATTCACCCGCACGACCCTGCCATACTCACAGTCCGCCGTGCGGCGACCCTCGCCATGAGCAAAGACACGATCCTCCTCGAGCGCCGGTACGCCGCGGTCTTCGACGCGCTGGCCGACGGCTCGCTGGAGGCCATGGCCCGGGCGCTGGACGACGACCTCCGCGACGCACTGGCCCGCACGCTCGCGCTCCC
>JAGWXX010000091.1 GCA_018969685.1 Acidobacteriota bacterium
TCCGCGACGGTCATCGGCATCGAGCGCGCGGTGCGGAACTTCGCGATGCCGGGCACGGGCATCCCCGACTTCCCCCGGCTCGCCCGCGAGATCGCCCGCGCGGGCATCTACGACCTGCTCATCCATCACGACCAGATCCTCGAGCCGGTGATCCTGCGCCATTGGCGGCTCGAAGAGGTCACGGGGCTGTCCGACGAGGCCGAGCGGGCGCGCGAGTCGCTCTTCGAGCTGATGCGGCGCACCGCGAAGATCGGTCGGCGCCTCGCCGCGGGCCGCGCCGAGCCCGTCGCATCCTGACCGCTCAGCGGTCGTCGTACACGCCCAGGCTGCCGGAGTAGTTGGCGACCCACACCCGGTTGTCCGCGGGGTCGTACGTCACGCCGACGGGGCGCCGATCCGTGGCGATCTGCTGCACCACCGTCATCGTGGCGGTGGCGACCTTCGAGAGCGTGTCGTCCGCGTAGTTGACGACCCAGAGCGACCTGCCGTCGTCGCTGATCGCCATGCTGCGCGGCTGCTGGCCGGTGCGCACCACCGCGAGCTCCTCGCCCGACGATGCGTCGATCGCGCGCACCGTGCCAGCCCGGTTGTTGGTGACGTAGAGCACGCGGTCGTCGGGGGAGAGCACGAGATGGCGCGGCGTGGATCCGGCCGGGATCTCCGCGGCCTCCCACGTCGCGAGGTCGATGCGCACGACGGTGGCGGCTCCCATGACGGCGACGAAGGCGGTGGTCGAGTCGGACGTGATCGCGATCCCGCGCGGGTGCAGGCCGACGAGGATGCGCCGGATCTCCTCGCCGGTCGCCGCGTCGACCACCGAGAGGTCCTGCGAGCAGAAGTTCGAGACGAGCAGCAGACGGCCGTCGGGGGACGCGGCGAGGTACTTCGGCACCGCACCGACCCTGATCGCATCCGTGACGGCGAACGACGCCACGTCGATGCGGTACACGTAGCCGGGGTCCCAGTTCCTGCCCTGGCACGAGTCGTCCGCGACGGGCCGCCAGCCGTCGCCGTACATCTTGTAGTTCGACACCCACGCGGTGGCGCCGTCCGGGGAGAAGGCCGCCTCGACGGGCGCGCCGCGCACGATCGCTGCGCGGCCGGCCTCGGCGGCGCCGAACGCCCCGAGGTCGACCCGGTCGTCGATGGTGGCGACGAGCGAACCGTCGCGGGCGTACACGGCGACCGAGTGCCGGTACATCATGTTCTGCGCGAAGAACAGCCCTGTGCCGGAGTGCACGACGCTCTTCGGCTGGAGTCCGTCGTCGGCGATCCGCATGGCGAGCGACAGGCGCCGCTGGTCGGACGGCAGCGCGTCGCGCGGGTCGGTCGTGGTCGTGGTGCCCGTGGGCTCGGTGGTGGCGACGGACGTCGTCGGCGCCCCGGGGTCGGTGCCGCCCGCCGGAGGCGTCGCACCCGACGATGAGGCAGGGGCGGTGCACCCCGTCAGTGCGGCCGCGACGAGCAGCGCGGCGGCCGACGCAACACGACCACTGCGCCGCACGGATCGAGACAGTAGCCACTGGCGTGCCTTGGCGGGTCCGGTGGGGATCGGCGAGACTGTCGGCATGCCACGCCGTATCACCGCCCCGACGGGCTCCACGCTGTCCTGCGCCAACTGGCAGATCGAGGCGCCGTACCGCATGCTCCAGAACAACCTCGACCCCGACGTCGCGGAGCGCCCCGACGACCTCGTCGTCTACGGGGGCACGGGACGCGCCGCGCGCAGCTGGGAGGCGCTCGACGCGATGCTCGCGACGATGCGCCGGATGAAGCCCGACGAGACGATGCTGGTGCAGTCGGGCAAGCCGGTGGGGGTGTTCACGACGCACGAGTGGGCGCCGCGCGTGCTGATCGCGAACAGCAACCTCGTGGGCGAGTGGGCGAACTGGGACGAGTTCCGGCGCCTCGAGGACATGGGCCTGACCATGTACGGCCAGATGACGGCCGGCTCGTGGATCTACATCGGCACGCAGGGCATCCTGCAGGGCACCTACGAGTGCTTCGCCGAGATCGCCCGCAGACGGTACGGCGGCACGCTCGCCGGCACGATCACCATCACCGCCGGCCTCGGCGGAATGGGGGGCGCCCAGCCGCTGGCGGTGACGATGAACGACGGCGTCGCGCTGTGCATCGACGTCGACCCGTGGCGCGTGCAGCGCCGCGTGGAGACCCGCTACCTGGACGTCGTGGCCGATTCGCTGGACGACGCGGTGCGCCGCTGCCGCGAGGCGAAGCGCGAGCGGCGCGGGCTGTCGGTGGGGCTCGTCGGCAACGCGGCGGACCTCCTGCCGAAGCTGCTGGCGATGGGCTTCGAGGCCGACATCGTGACGGACCAGACGAGCGCGCACGACCCCCTCTCGTACGTGCCGAACGACCTCAGCGACGATGCGGCGCGCAGCCTCCTCGCCTCGAATCCGCAGGAGTACGTCCGGCGCTCGCGCGCCGCGATGGCCGCCCACTGCGCGGCGATGGTGGGGTTCATGGACGCGGGAGCCGAGGTGTTCGACTACGGCAACTCGCTGCGCCGCGAGGCCCAGCTGGGCGGGTACGACCGCGCGTTCGACTACCCCGGATTCCTCCCGGCGTACATCCGGCCCCAGTTCTGCGAGGGGCGCGGGCCGTTCCGCTGGGTCGCGCTGTCGGGCGATCCGCGCGACATCGCCGCGACCGACCGGGCGGTGCTGGAGGAGTTCCCGGGGGACGAGTCGCTCGCCCGCTGGATCCGGCTCGCCGGCGAGCGCGTCGCGTTCCAGGGCCTGCCGTCGCGGATCTGCTGGCTGGGGTACGGCGAGCGCCACCGGCTCGGCCTGCGCTTCAACGAGATGGTCCGCACGGGCGAGGTGTCGGCGCCGATCGTCATCGGCCGCGACCACCTCGACTCGGGGTCGGTCGCGTCGCCCTACCGCGAGACCGAGGCGATGATGGACGGGTCGGACGCGATCGCCGACTGGCCGCTCCTGAACGCGCTCGTCAACACGGCGAGCGGCGCCACGTGGGTGAGCATCCACCACGGCGGCGGCGTGGGCATCGGCCGCAGCATCCACGCCGGCATGGTGTGCCTCGCCGACGGCTCCGACCTTGCGGCGCAGAAGCTGTCGCGCGTGCTCGTGACCGATCCCGGCATGGGCGTCATCCGCCACGCCGACGCCGGCTACCCGCACGCGATCGACACCGCCCGGGAGCGTGGCGTGTCGATCCCGATGCTCGGGACGTGAGCGCGACGTTCCACGCCGAGTGGGCGTGGCGCGGCGGCGAGGGGGTCGTGGCCGACGTGCGCTTCACGGTGAGGGACGGCCGGATCGCCGACGTCACCGAGGGCGCCCCGGCGCAGCCGGGCGACGAGCCGATCCGGGGCGTGGTGCTGCCCGGCCTCGTCAACGCCCACAGCCACGCGTTCCACCGCGCGCTGCGCGGCCGCACGCACGCGGGAACCGGCGATTTCTGGACCTGGCGGGAGCAGATGTACGGCGTCGCCAACCGGCTCGACCCCGACTCCTACCGGGAGCTCGCGACGTGCACGTTCGCCGAGATGGCGCTCGCCGGGATCACGGGGGTCGGCGAGTTCCACTACGTCCACCATCCGGCCGGAGGCGGCCGGTATGCGGATCCGAACGAGATGGGACGCAGCATCGTCGCTGCCGGGGCGGCGGCGGGCGTGCGGATTGCGCTGCTCGACGTCGCCTACCTGCACGCCTCGCTCTCGTCGCCCGACCCGCTGCCCGAGCAGCGGCGCTTCTCGGACGGCACGATCGATGCGTGGCTCGAGCGGGTGGACCTGCTGGGCGCCGGCGGCGACGGGTGGACCGTCGGGCTCGCCCCGCACAGCGTGCGCGCGGTGCACCCCGCCGAGCTGACGCAGGTGGCGCGGCACCGCGGCGGCCGCGTCGTGCACCTGCACGTCTCTGAGCAGCCCGCGGAGAACGAGGCGTGCCTGGCCGCGACGGGCCTCACCCCGACGGGCGTGCTCGCCGAGGCGGGACTGCTCGGACGGCACCTGACGGCCGTGCACGCCACGCACGTCACGGCGGCCGACGTCGCGCTGCTGGGCGGGTGCGGGGTGTGCATGTGCCCGACCACCGAGCGCGACCTCGCCGACGGCATCGGGCCCGCGCGGGACATGGCTGCGGCCGGCACCGTGCTGTCGCTGGGATCGGATTCGCACGCGACGATCGACCTGTTCGAGGAGGCGCGCGCCGTCGAGCACGACGAGCGGCTGGCGACGGGGCGCCGCGGCCTGCACCGGCCGGCCGACCTGCTGGCTGCCGCCACCGTGGGCGGCGCCGCGAGCCTCGGATGGGGACGGTCCGGCGATGCGGGCATCCGGGAGGGCGCATTGGCCGACTTCATCGCGGTCTCGCTGGACGGGGTGCGCATGGCGGGGTTCGACCCGGCCCACGGCGCGGCGTTCCTCGTGCACGCCGCCGCCGCCGGCGACGTCCGCGACACGTGGATGGACGGACGGTGCGTCGTGCGCGACGGCCGTCACCTCGCGGTGCCCGACGTCGCGGCGCGCCTCGGCAGCGCCATCAGGGCCGTCGGTACACTCTGACGCCATGACGGTGCTCCCGATCGCGACGGTCGGCAACCCGGGGCTGCGCGTCCGTGCCGCAGAGGTGACGCGCGAGGAACTCGCCTCGGCCGACGTGCAGGCGTTCATCGACGACCTCATCGAGACCATGCGCCACGCGAACGGGGCCGGGCTTGCGGCGACCCAGGTGCTGCGGCACCAGCGGATCTGCGCCGTCGAGGTGGCCAACAACCCGCGCTACCCGTACAAGCCGCCGATCCCCCTGACCATCCTCGTCAACCCCGTGCTGACGCCCCTGGACGGCGAGCTCTTCCGCAACTTCGAGGGCTGCCTGTCGGTTCCGGGGATTCGCGGCGAGGTGGCGCGGAGCACCCGCATCCGCGTGCAGGCATGGGACCGCCACGGCAACGAGATCGACGAGGAGGTGCGCGGCCTCAAGGCGGCGACCTACCAGCACGAAGTCGACCACCTCGACGGCCTGCTATTCCTGGACCGGGTGGAGGACTCGCGGACCCTGTCGACGTGGGACTCCTTCAACGAGTTCCACAAGGAGGCCTTCGTCGAGCGCGTCAC
>JAGWXX010000092.1 GCA_018969685.1 Acidobacteriota bacterium
ACGTGGGCGATGCGCGCCAGCTTCATGGCGCTGTCGACGGCCTCGGATCCGCTGCCGCAGAGGAAGACCCGGGCATCCGGCATCGGCGCGATCGTGCGCAGCCGCTCGGCGAGCCGGTCGGCCACGTCGTTGGTGAACGGGTCGAAGGTCGAGTAGCTCTCGAGGGTCGAGATCTGCGCGGCGACGGCCTCGGCGATCTCCCGTCGGCCGTGCCCGACCGCGCAGTACCAGAGGCTGGCGATGCCGTCGACGTACTCGCGGCCGGCGTCGTCCCAGACGAGCGCGCCCGATCCCCTGACGAGGTTGATGAAGCCCTCCTTCGCGGGCTTCGAGAACGCGTGCAGGAAGGGGCCGGGCACGGCACGGACGCTAGTGGGGGGCGTGCTCCGGCCGGGGAGCAATTAGGGTTGGGCGGGTGAAGGGCCTCATCCTGTCCGGCGGGGCCGGCACGCGCCTGCGGCCCATCACCCACACGAGCGCCAAGCAGCTCGTGCCCATCGCGAACAAGCCGATCCTCTTCTACGGGATCGAGGCGATGGCGGCCGCGGGAATCCGTGAGATCGGCATCATCATCGGCGAGACGGGGCCGGAGATCCGTGCCGCGGTGGGGGACGGGTCGCGGTTCGGCGTCGCGGTCACGTACATTCCGCAGGATGCGCCGCTCGGGCTGGCGCACTGCGTCCTCATCGCCCGCGACTTCCTCGGTGACGACGACTTCGTCATGTACCTCGGCGACAACATGCTCGAGCAGGGCCTCGCCGGGCTGGTCGGGCAGTTCCAGGCCGCCCGCTCGGCCTCCGGCGGCACCGAGCCGACGGCGCAGATCCTTCTCTGCACCGTGGAAGACCCGCGCCAGTTCGGCGTGGCGGAGGTGGCGGCCGACGGTCGAGTGGTGCGCCTCGTCGAGAAGCCCGAGCACCCGCCGTCCAACCTCGCCCTCGTGGGCGTGTACCTGTTCGACAAGACGATCCACGAGGCCGTGCGCTCGATCGCGCCCTCTGCGCGCGGCGAGCTCGAGATCACCGACGCGATCCAGTGGCTGGTGGACGCGGGCCGCACGGTCCACCACACCGTGCTCGACGGCTGGTGGCTCGACACGGGCAAGAAGGACCCGTTGCTCGAGTGCAACCGCCTCGTCCTCGAGGTGCTCGAGCCGCGCAACGAGGGCGACGTCGATGCCGCGTCGCAGATCGAGGGTCGCGTCGTGATCGAGCCGGGCGCGTCGATCCGCTCGTCGCGGATCCGCGGACCGGTCGTGATCGGCGCGGGGTCCGTGGTCGAGCACTCGTACATCGGCCCGTACACCTCGCTCGGCCGGCGCTGCAGCGTCGTGCGCTCGGAGATGGAGCACTCGGTCATCCTCGACGGCTCCTCCGTGACCGACATCCACCGTATGACCGACTCGCTCATCGGCCGCGACGTGGAGGTCGCGCGCTCCGAGCGCAAGCCGCGCGCGCTGCGGCTCATGCTGGGCGACGACTCGAAGGTGGAGCTGGACTGATGGCGAACGTCGTGGCATCCCCGTCGATTGCCGGCGTCTGGATCGTGGAGCCGCAGGTCCACGGCGACGCGCGCGGGTACTTCGTGGAGACCTACCGGCGCGAGTGGTTCCCGAACGGCAGGGAGATGATCCAGGGGAACCGCGGCGACCGGCAGCAGGGTGCGGTCGTCGGCCTGCACTACCACCTCCACCAGGCCGACTACTGGTACGTGCCGTTCGGCCGGTGCCGCGTGGTGCTGCACGACCTGCGCGAGGGTTCGCCGACCGACGGCGCGACCCAGGTGATCGACCTCGGTGCCCGCGGCGACGGGTCGCACGACCACCGCGGCGTGTACATCCCGCCGGGCGTCGCGCACGGGTTCGCCGCGCTCACCGCGATGACGATCACCTACCTCGTGGACTCGTACTACAACCCGGCCGACGAGCTCGGCGTGGCGTGGGACGACCCGGCGATCGCCGCGGACTGGGGCATCGACTCGCCGGTGCTCTCCGCCCGCGACCAGGCCAACCCGCTGCGGGCGGACATCCCCGCCCCGGTCCGCCCGCACATCCGGCTCAGGAGCTGACGGCGTTGAGGATCTTCGTCACCGGCGGCGCCGGCTTCATCGGCTCGAACTACGCCAGGTGGGTGCTCGCCAACACGGACCACTCGGTCACCGTCTACGACGCGCTGACGTACGCGGGAAACCTCTCGACCGTGCGCGACATGGACGACGATCCCCGGTTCTCGTTCGTGAAGGGCAACATCTGCCACCCGGCCGACGTCGAGTCGGCGATGGCGGGGCACGATGCGGTGGTCCACTTCGCCGCGGAGAGCCACGTCGACCGGTCCATCGCGGGCGGCGACGACTTCATCCTCACCAACTGCTTCGGCACGAACGTGATCATGGATGCGGCGCGCCGCACCGGCGCGGGGCGCGTCGTGCACATCGGCACCGACGAGGTGTACGGCTCGGTGGAGACCGGCTCGTCGAGGGAGGGCGACCCCCTCGAGCCCCGTTCGCCCTATTCGGCGTCGAAGGCCGGCTCCGACCTGATCGCGCTCGCGCACCATGCGACCCACGGCCTGCCGGTGGTGGTCACGCGGTGCACGAACAACTTCGGCCCGTACCAGTATCCGGAGAAGGCCATCCCGCTGTTCACCACCAACCTGCTGGACGGCGGGGAGGTTCCGCTCTACGGCGACGGGCTCAACGAGCGCGACTGGCTGTACGTCGACGACCACTGCACGGGGGTCCACCTGGTGCTGGAGCGCGGCGAGGTCGGCGGGATCTACAACATCGGTGCCGGCAACGAGACCCCGAACCGGGTGCTGGTCGACAAGTTGCTCGCGCTGACGGGACGCGACGAGTCGGCGGTGCGCTACGTCGCCGACCGGCCCGGCCACGACCGGCGCTACTCGGTCGACGTATCGAAGATCGCCGCGCTCGGGTGGCGGCGGCTGCGAAGCCTCGACGAGGCGCTCGAGTCGACCGTGGCGTGGTACCGCGACAACCGCTGGTGGTGGGAGCCGCTCAAGGCGGGTCGCTGATGCGGATCCTGGTCACCGGGGCCGCGGGACAGCTGGGCACCGACCTTGTCGCCGCTGCCGGGGCGGCCGGGCACGACGTCGTCGGAACCTCGCACGCCGAGCTGGACGTCACGGACGCGGCTGCGGTGGCCCGCGCCGTCGCGAACCTGGCGCCGGAGGTGGTGGTCCACGCGGCTGCCTGGACCGCAGTCGACGCGTGCGAGGGCGACCCTCAGCGCGCGATGGACGTCAACGGCGCGGGGACGGAGCACGTCGTGCGGGCCGCGCGCGCGGTGGGCGCCCGTGTGGCCTACGTCTCGACCGACTACGTCTTCGACGGCACGAAGGCGGAGCCCTATGTCGAGGACGACGAACCGAACCCCGTGAGCGCCTACGGGCGCTCCAAGCTGGCCGGGGAGCGCGCGCTCGGTACGGACGACCTGGCCGTGCGCATCTCGTGGGTGTGCGGCCCGACCGGCGCGAACATGGCGCGCACGATCCTCCGTTTGCTGGTGAGCAATCCCGTGCTGTCCTTCGTCGACGACCAGGTGGGGTGTCCGACGATCACCTCCGACGTCGCGCCGCTGATCGTCCGGCTCGCGGCCGACGGGCGTACCGGTGCGTGGCACGCGACGAACCAGGGAGCCGTGTCGTGGTGGCAGTTCGCGCGCGACGTGGCGGAGTGCGCCGGAGAGGATCCCGACCGGGTGCGGCCGATCGCGACGGCCGACCTCGTGCCGCCGCGACCGGCGCGGCGCCCCGCCAACTCGGTGCTCGACAACCGCGCGCTCAGGCTCGCAGGCATCCCGCTGCTCCCGCACTACCGCGAGTCCCTCCCGATCCTCGTCCGGCGGCTCCAGGCGGACCTCCACGGGTAGGGTGACCGCCATGGATCAGGCAGCCCTGCTCGCAGAACTCGAGCCGGAGGCGGCCCGGCTCATGGACCGGCACCTCTCGGTGGCGAAGGAGTGGTTCCCGCACGAGATGGTCCCGTACTCGCGCGGCCGCGACTTCGAGAAGGGCCGCGACTGGCAGCCCGGGGACGCCGATTTCGGCGGTGCGGGCAGCGAGATCGACGAGGCCGTCCGGGCGGCGCTGTTCGTCAACCTCCTGACCGAGGACAACCTGCCCTTCTACTTCCGCGACATCGACCGGATCTTCGGCAGCGACTCGGCGTTCGGTGCATGGTCCCGCAACTGGACCGCCGAGGAGGGGCGCCACTCCATCGTGATGCGCGACTACTTCACGGTCACGCGCGCGGTCGACCCGGTGGCGCTCGAGCGGGCACGGATGATCCAGGTGCGCGGGGGTGAGGTGCCCGCGCCGACGGACGCGCTCGAGGCGCTCGCCTACGTGAGCATGCAGGAGCTCGCGACCCGCATCTCCCACCGGAACACCGGGAAGCTGATGACCGATCCGATCGGCACCGAGATCATGTCGCGCGTCGGCAACGACGAGAACCTCCACTACCTCTTCTACCGGGACCTCACGGCCGCCGCGCTGCAGGTCGACCCGTCCGCGACGGTCATCGGCATCGAGCGCGCGGTGCGGAACTTCGCGATGCCGGGCACGGGCATCCCCGACTTCCCCCGGCTCGCCCGCGAGATCGCCCGTGCGGGCATCTACGACCTGCTCATCCACCACGACCAGATCCTCGAGCCGGTGATCATGCGCCACTGGCGGCTCGAGGAGGTCACGGGGCTGTCCGACGAGGCCGAGCGGGCGCGCGAGTCGCTCTTCGAGTTGATGCGGCGCACCGCGAAGATCGGCCGTCGCCTCGCGACGGGCCGCGCCGAGCCCGTCGCATCCTGACCGCTCAGCGGTCGTCGTACACGCCCAGGCTGCCGGAGTAGTTGGCGACCCACACCCGGTTGTCCG
>JAGWXX010000020.1 GCA_018969685.1 Acidobacteriota bacterium
TTCCAGGAGGCGGTGGTCGACGTGCTCGTCGCGAAGACCGAGCGCGCGGCAGCCGCTCTCGGCACGTCCACCGTGGCCATCGGCGGCGGCGTCGCGGCGAACAGCCGTCTCCGCGAGCGGGTGGCGGAGGTGGCTGCGCGGCGCGGCTGGCGTCTCGCCCTTCCGTCGCGGGCGATGTGCACGGACAATGCCGCGATGATCGCCGCAGCGGGCTGGCACCGCCTCCGCCTCGCCGGACCGGGCGACCTCGCCACGGGGGCGAGCCCCAACCTGCGCCTCGGGGAGCAGCCGTGACGCCGCTCGTCCTGGGCGACCGGACCGTCGATCCGCCTGTCGTGCTCGCGCCGATGGCCGGCGTGACCAACGCACCGTTCCGGTCGCTGTGCCGCAGGTACGGCCCGGGCCTCGTGTACGTGAACGAAATGGTGATGGCGACCGGACTCGTGCGCGGCGGGCGCAAGTCGGAGTCGCTCGTGTCGTTCGCGCCGGACGAGGAGTTCCGCTCGCTGCAGCTCTACGGCAGCGACCCCGAGATGATCGGCGCGGCGGTCGAGATGCTCGGCAGCCGCGGAGCCGTCGACCACGTCGACCTCAACTTCGGCTGCCCTGCGCCCAAGGTGACGCGCCGCGGCGGCGGCGCCGCGGTGCCCGTCAAGCGCCGGCTGCTGGCCGCGATCGTCGGCGCTGCGGTCAGGGCGGGCGCCCGCCACGGCATTCCGGTGACGTGCAAGTTCCGCATGGGCATCGACGACGACCTGCTGACCTACCTCGACACCGGTCGGATCTGCGAGGAGGAAGGCGCCGCGGCGGTGGCCCTGCACGCGCGCACCGCGGTGCAGCACTACGCGCCCAGCGCGCGGTGGGAGGCGATCGCCGAGCTGAAGCGCGCGGTGCGCACCATCCCCGTGCTCGGCAACGGCGACATCTGGGAGGCCGCCGACGCCCTGCGCATGGTCGGGGAGACGGGGTGCGACGGCGTCGTCATCGGCCGCGGGTGCCTCGGCCGGCCGTGGCTGTTCCGCGACCTCATCGAGGCGTTCGCCGGCCGGCCCGCGCCGCCCGTGCCGCGGCTCGGCGAGGTGCTGGACACGATGCTTGAGCACGCCGACGCGCTGTGCGCGCACTCCGGCGCGGACCGCGGGATCCGCGACTTCCGCAAGCACACCGGGTGGTACCTCACGGGCTACCCCGTCGGCGGCGAGGTGCGGCGGCGGTTCTCGATGGTGTCGTCGTTCGACGAGCTGGCGGCCCTGGCCGGGACGCTCGACCGGGACGTGGAGATCGTGCAGGGCGGCACCCGCATCGCGCGCGGCCACACGAACGGGCCGATCCGGGTGGTGCTCCCGGAGGGCTACCTCGACGACCCGGACGACATGACCGTGCCGGACGACGACGTGGCGGCGGCGCTCAGCGGCGGATGACCCGCCCCCGGCTGGTCCTCGCCTCGCGGTCGCCGCGGCGCTCCGACCTGCTGCGCTCGCTCCTCGACGAGTCGGCGCCGGAGGCTGCCTTCGAGGTCGCGCCAGCCGACGTCGACGAGACGCCGGGGCCAGGCGAGGCGCCGCGGGACATGGTGGTCCGCCTCGCGCTCGCCAAGGCCAGGACGGTGGCGGCGCGAGTCGGTGGCGCGGCGATGGTCATCGGCGCCGACACGACGGTGGAGCTGGACGGCGAGAGCCTCGGCCAGCCCGCCGACGCGGAGGCCGCCCGCGCGACCCTCCGCCGCCTGTCGGGCCGCACCCACCTGGTCCACACGGGCGTCGCGGTGCGGTACGGGGATGCGGAGTCCGTCGGGGTCGACACCGCCAGGGTGACCTTCGTGCCACTGACCGAGGAACTGCTCGCGTGGTACGTGGCGACCGGCGAGCCGATGGACAAGGCCGGCGGGTACGGGGTGCAGGGGCAGGGGGCCGTGCTGGTCGAGCGGGTCGAGGGGTCGGTGGCCACGGTGGTCGGCCTGCCCCTGCGGCTGCTGGCCGACCGGATGGCGGCGCTCGGTTGGAAATGAACGCCCCCCGTCCGTATCCTTAGCACTCGCACTCATCGAGTGCTAACAGCACCATCCAACGCGCAACGATGCGCACAACGGAGGACAGACCACGATGAACCTGAAGCCCCTCGACGACCGGATCGTCGTCAAGCCCAGCGAGGCCGAGGAGCGGACCGCGTCCGGCCTCGTGATCCCCGACACCGCCAAGGAGAAGCCGCAGCAGGGCACCGTCCTCGCCGTCGGCCCCGGCCGCTGGAGCGACGACGAGGGCAAGCACTTCCCCCTCGACATCAAGGTCGGCGACACCGTGCTCTACAGCAAGTACGGCGGCACCGAGGTGACCCACGGCGGGTCGGACCTGCTCATCCTCACGAGCCGCGACGTGCTCGCGATCGTCGGAAAGTAGGGGACTCGCTCATGGCAAAGCAGTTGAAGTTCGACGAGGAGGCCCGCAGGGCACTCGAGGCCGGCGTGAACAAGCTGGCCGACGCCGTGAAGGTGACGCTGGGGCCGAAGGGCCGCAACGTCGTGCTGGACAAGAAGTTCGGCGCGCCGACCATCACCAACGACGGCGTGTCCATCGCCAAGGAAGTCGAGCTCGACGACCCGTTCGAGAACATGGGTGCGCAGCTCGTCAAGGAAGTGGCGACCAAGACCAACGACGTCGCCGGTGACGGCACGACCACGGCGACGGTGCTCGCCCAGGCCATGGTGCAGCACGGCATGCGCAACGTCGCAGCCGGTGCGAACCCGATGGGCCTGAAGCGCGGCATCGAGAAGGCCGTGGCGGCCGCCGTCGAGGCGATCAAGTCGCAGGCCAAGGACGTCGACGACAAGGGCGACATCGCCAGCGTCGCGACCATCTCGGCCGCGGACGCGTCGATCGGCAAGGTCATCGCCGACGCGATCGACAAGGTCGGCAAGGACGGCGTGGTGACGGTCGAGGAGTCGAACACGTTCGGCACCGAGCTCGAGTTCACCGAGGGCATGCAGTTCGACAAGGGCTACCTGTCGCCGTACTTCGTCACCGATCCGGACCGCCAGGAGGCCGTGCTCGACGACGCGTACATCCTCCTGCACTCGGCCAAGATCTCGACGGTGCAGTCGCTGCTGCCCGTGCTCGAGGCCGTGATGAAGGTCGGACGCCCGCTGCTGATCATCGCCGAGGACGTCGAGGGCGAGGCCCTCGCGACGCTCGTGGTGAACAAGATCCGCGGCACGTTCCCGTCGGTCGCCGTCAAGGCGCCCGGCTTCGGCGACCGCCGCAAGGCGATGCTGCAGGACATGGCGGTCCTCACCGGCGGCCAGGTCATCAGCGAGGAGGTCGGCCTGAAGCTGGAGAGCGTCGGGCTCGACATGCTCGGCCGCGCCAAGCGCGTCATCGTGACCAAGGACAACACGACCATCGTCGACGGCTCGGGCGACAAGTCCGAGGTGAACGGCCGGATCGCGCAGATCAAGACGGAGATCGAGAACACCGACTCCGACTGGGACCGCGAGAAGCTGCAGGAGCGGCTGGCGAAGCTCGCCGGCGGCGTCGCGGTGATCAAGGTCGGCGCGGCCACCGAGGTCGAGCTGAAGGAGAAGAAGCACCGCATCGAGGACGCCGTGTCGGCGACGCGGGCCGCGATCGAGGAGGGAGTGGTCGCCGGAGGCGGCACCGCGCTCATCCGCACGCGTCCCGCCGTGCTGAAGGTCGTCGAGTCGCTGCAGGGCGACGAGGCGACCGGCGCGCGCAGCGTCTACGACTCGCTCACGGCCCCCGGCCGGCACATTGCCGACAACGCGGGGCTCGAGGGCGCGGTGGCGATCCAGCGCGTCGAGGCCGAGAAGGGGTCGGTCGGGCTCAACGCCGCGACGGGCGCCTACGAGGACCTCGTCAAGGCCGGCATCATCGACCCGGCGAAGGTGACCCGTGCGGCGCTGCAGAACGCGGCGTCGATCGCGGCCCTCGTCATCACCACCGAGTGCCTCGTCGCGGACAAGCCGGAGAAGAACCCGGCTCCCGCGGGCGGCGGCATGCCCGGTGGCGGAATGGGGATGATGTAGCCAGTCGCGTCATCCGAGAACGCAGAGGACGGCCCCGGGGTGCGAACCCCGGGGCCGTTCTGCGTCCGGAGCCCGACCGGGTCGCGCCGTAGAGTCTCGATCCATGGCGCAGCAAGGTCGCGGATTCTGGTTGCACCAGTTCGTCGAGTACGGCATCGCCGCCGGGTTGATCATGCTCGCGGCGCAGACCTCGACGCCTGCCGCACCCGCCGTGGTGGGGGCGGCGATGCTGCTCAATGCAGCCTTCACGCCCGGTCCGCTGGGTGCGTTCCGGTGGTTCTCCCGGCGCGTGCACCGCCTGCTCGACTGGGCGATCATCGTCGCCGCCCTGGCGGCGGCGATCGTGTTCGACGGGCTCGATCAGCGGGCGAGACTCGCCATGATCTCCGTCGCCCTCGTGCACGCGATCGTGACGCTCGGCACCAACTTCGCGGGACGCGCGCCGCGACAGGGCCGCGCCGCGCGGTAGCGGACGCGCGACAGCGCACGCGTGGCGGTGCGTCGTTAGGCTCGCGCCATGCCGTTCGACGCCCCGTTGCCCGACCTCGACAAGATCCGCACCGCCTGGGAGGCGTGGGAGCGCGGCGAGGAGCAGCCGGGCAAGACGCTGTCGAACCTGAAGACGGCCGGTCTCGACGAGGTCATCCGCCAGCTCGTCGCCGCGGGCTGGGCTCCGTCACCCCGCGCGTGACGCGCGTCGGCGGCGCGCAGGTCATCCCGCGCCCGGCGCGAACCTGGGTGCGGCCGTTCAACCCCTGGAGCCGGCTCGACACCTCGGCCCTCGCCGACACGGCGCACGTGGTTCGGCGCCTGCGGAAGGAGTGCGCGGGGATCCGGCCGTTGCCGCCGTCGCCCGACGCGCAGGTGGCGGCCGTGCTGGTCGGCCTCCTGGACTCGCCCAACGGCCCCGAGGTGATCCTCACGCGCCGGTCGGCGGGCATGCGGAGCCACGCCGGCGAGATCGCGTTCCCGGGTGGCAGGCTCGACGCCGACGAGACCGTCGTGGACGCGGCGCTCCGCGAGGCCCACGAGGAGATCGGGCTCGATCCGTCGTCCGTCGAGGTGCTCGGCGAACTGGGCGCGATCACCACGCACGTCTCGACGAGCCACGTCGTGCCCGTGGCGGCGCTCGTGGGCTCGCGGCCCCGGCTGGACGTCGTGAACGCAGAGGTGGACCGGGTGCTGGTGGTGCCCCTCCGCGAGCTCGTCCGTGACGACACCTACGTCGAGGAACACTGGGGCGAGCCGCCGGAGCAGTTCCAGATCCACTTCTTCTACCTCGACGACGAGACGGTGTGGGGTGCGACCGGCCGCATCCTCCACCAGGTGCTGACGGCGGCGATCGCCCGCTGACGCGGCCTAGGCACCGCCGACTGCGCGGACCGCGGCGAAGAACACCTCGCTCCACGCGAGGCACCGGATGCGCGAGCCGGTCGGCTTCCGGGAGCAGGTCGACATGAGGTCGAGCCGGAAGACCTCGTCCACGCGTGCGCGCATGGGGGCGTCGAGGAGCCCGAGCCGCGCGAAGTTGCGGTACGCGAAGTCGTGCCGGACGCACGCCGAGCGGAAGTTGAACGACCGGCCTGAGCTGCCGACCACCGGTGCGGAGCAGCCGTCGGTCGTCCAGTCGAGGTGCGGGTGGAGGCGCCGCGCCGCGCCGCGGCCCTTCACGAACGCGTCGAGGTCGGTGCCGAACACGAGCTGCGACACCACGACGGCGTCGGCGGACGGGTCGTGTCCGGGCGGGAGCGCACCCGGCGGGGGTGCGACGACGGTTGCGACACTGAACAGCACGGTTGCCAACGGACCCACGGGCGCCTCCCTGCCGGCTTGGGCCGGCAGGCGCCGATGTGTGCGCGGGTCAGACGACGAGTGTGTTGGCGAAGACCTGCCACGCGAGCGCGCTCTTGGCCGTGAGGCTCAGCACCAGGTAGGCGCGCTCGCCGACGAGGTAGTCGGCGAAGCGACCGCTGCCGGTCTCGCGGCCCCGGTACTGCAGCCACTGGACGAGCGCGAACAGGTTGAAGAACACGAACAGGCTGACGAAGACCCCGTAGACGAAGCGGGGCGTGTCCGATCCGGGGCCCGCCATGTAGACCGCGAGTGCGACCCACGGCACGATGCCGGCGATGCAGCCGAACCAGAAGGGCGACCACCGGACGGGGCGGCCGGGCTCGTTGACGGTCTCCATCAGCCAGCCGAAGAGGATCATCGACGCGTTCGAGCCCGCGAGCCCGAGCAGCGCCGCGATGTCGGAGATGCCGAACACCATCGCGATCAGCAGCACCATCAGCGTCGATGAAAGCGAGTACTCCACCCAGCGGAAGCGGTTGCGACCCGCGGCAAGTTCGGCGAGGTAGGTGCGGCGGCCGGGCGGGAGCGACACGACCGCATGGAACACGGCCGAGAGCGCGAGGAAGCCCACGACGGCGAGTCCGACCGGGACGTCGAACATCCGCCCGAGACGGCTCGGGTCGAGGTCGCCGTTCGGCTCGCGGTTCCAGAAGAACGACGACACCGGGAGCGCGAAGTCGTTGCTGAGCAGCAGCACGCCGACGGCCTGGGCGGCGTGCAGCACGGCGGCTGCGACGTTGAGCCGCTGCAGGCGGCTGGCGGCGGGGGCGGCGATCGTGGTCATGGGTGTCCTCCGCGCGACACCCTACGGCTCGCGCCGTGGGTGGTACGGCTCACGCCGTGGGTGGCGAGGACGGTCGACCGGGCTCGTCGGGGTGCAGCAGGTGGCCGAGCCGGTCGCGCTTGGCGCGCAGGTACCCGCCGTTCTGCGCGGTCGGTGCCGTGGCGAGCGGTTCGACGGCGGCGACCGTGGTGCCGAGCGCGGCGAGCCCGTCGCGCTTCGCGGGGTTGTTCGTCAACAGCAGCACGGATGCAACCCCGAGGTCGCGCAGGATCGCGGCGGCGTCGCCGTACGAGCGCGCGTCGACCGGTGCGCCCAGCGCGACGTTGGCGTCGACGGTGTCGAGCCCGTCGTCCTGGAGGGCGTAGGCGCGGATCTTCGCCGCGAGTCCGATGCCGCGCCCCTCGTGGCCGCGCAGGTAGACGAGCGCGCCACGGCCCGCCTGCTCGATGCGCCGCATCGCCGCATCGAGCTGCGCGCCGCAGTCGCAGCGCAGCGAGCCGAGGACGTCGCCGGTCAGGCACTCGCTGTGCACGCGCACGAGCACCGGCTCGCCGTCGTCCACGTCGCCGGCGACGAGCGCGAGGTGCTCGTCGCCCGTGTCGGGATTGCGGTAGCCGTGCGCGAGGAACGTGCCCCATCGCGTGGGCACCGGGGCGCTGCCGACGCGCTCGATGCGGGAGGTCACGGCCGTCCTCCGGACCTGCGCGGGGCGAGCACGACCTCGAGGTCGGCGCCCACCAATGACGTGTCGACGAACTCGCCGTCCCACAGGTCGGCGATCGTCGCGGCCGGGGCACCGGCGAACAGTCCGGGTGCGCCGTCGCCACCGGCGAGCCGCGGCGCGACGTGCAGCACGTAGCGGTCGACCAGTCCCGCGGCGTGGAACGACGCGGCGACGGTCCGTCCGCCCTCGACGAGCAGTTGCAGGACGCCCTCCGCTCCGAGGCGGTCGAGCAGGTCGGGGATGCCGCCGGTCCACTCGAGGCACGGGTGCACGCGCGCGCCGTGCGGCGCCGCTCCCAGCACGATCCGCCGCGGCGACGGGCCGTCGGCGTCGCGCACCGTGAGCATCGGGTCGTCCGCGCGCACGGTGCCGGCACCGACGAGCACGGCGTCGCTCTCCGCGCGCAACTGGTGGACGCGCGCGCGTGCGTCGGGGCCGGTGATCCAGCGGCTGCTGCCGTCCGCGGCGGCGGTGCGGCCGTCCGCGGTGCACGCCATCTTGAGCACGACGAACGGCCGACCGGTGCGACGGTGGTGCAGGTACGGCGCGAGCTGCCGCTCGACCTCGGTCGTGCGCGCGCCGACGTCGACGGCGACGCCTGCGTCGCGCAGTGCTGCGATCCCCCGGCCGCGCACGCCCGGGTCGGGATCCTCGATGCCCACGACCACCCGCGACACGCCGGCGCGGACGATGGCCTCGGTGCACGGTCCGGTGCGGCCCGTCGTGCAGCAGGGCTCCAGCGTGGTGACGAGCGTGGCGCCGCGGGCGTCGGCCCCGGCGGAGTCGAGCGCGACGATCTCCGCGTGCCGCGACCCCGGCGCCTCGGTGGCGCCGGTCCAGTGCCGTCCGTCCGGTGCGACGACGACGGCGCCGACCCACGGGTTCGGCCTGCTGACCAGGCGCGACGCGGCGGCTGCCGCGATGGCGAGGCGCATCGCGTCGTCGTCGGTGCTGCCGTGGGTCACGATCCTCCAGACGTCCGCGCGGCGCGCGGGCGCGCGCCCCGGTCAGAGCGCAATGTGCCCTTCAAGGCTAGGGGTCTCGTGCGCGCCGGACGCCCGCCGGGACTCCGCGAGGGTGAGCCAGATGACCCCGCCGAGGATCATGGTCGCCCCGACGACCTGGCGCGGCGTCAGCGACTCGCCGAGGAACACGATGCCCATCGTCACCGTCACCAGCACCTCGAACGTCTGGATGACCGCGCTCGACGACGCACCGACGCGAGCCATCCCCGCGAAGAACGCCCCCATCGCGACGATCGTGCCGACGACGGCGATCTCGAGCGCGCTCAGCCACGCCACGCCCGTCGCGGGCATCGTGCTCGGCAGGCCGGGAGGGTCGATCAGCCAGACCGTGCCGAAGGAGAACGCGCACCCGGTGAGGACGAACCACAGGCCGGTGACGACGTCGGTCGACGCCATCACACGGGCGCCGACGACCGAGTAGACGGCGTAGATGACGGCGCCGAGCACGATCAGCACGACGCCGACGGTCTCCGCGCCGGACACGTCGCTCGCGCCGAGCGCGACCCCGCCCACCGTGAGCGCGAGGCACGGCCAGATGACGCGGTCGGGACGGTGGCGGTAGAAGAGCCAGGCGAGCAGCACGACGACGATGGGATAGAAGTAGAAGAGCACCATGACGAGGCCGCTGTCCATGCGGTCGATCGCATTGAAGACGCAGACGCCGTTCAGCCAGAGTCCGATCGCGCCCAGCAGGAACAGCCGCAGCTGCACCGCCCGGGTCGGCCACGACCCGGTGCCGACCCGCACGAACCGGACGCCGAGCAGCAGGACGGAGGCGACGGCGTAGCGCGCGGTCATCAGCCCCGACGGATCGGCGCCCTCGTCGTAGGCGGCGTTCACGAAGACCGGCGTGATGCCGTACAGCGTCGCCGACGTGAGCGCAAAGGCGGCACCTGCGAGGCGGCGCGACGACGCGCTCACGCGCGGCGGTCCCGCGAGGCGACGGCCCGTGCGATCCGCACGCCGATCACCACGAGGGCGGCGAGCATCAGCGCGAACGTCGCGATCTGCATGGCGCCGCCGCGGTCGCCTGGTGCGACCGGCTCGGTGCCGCACCCGGGCTTCGGCAGCAGGCCGACGCACGAGCTGAGGTCGGGCTCCGTCGGATCGGTGGCGGACGGTGCGGACACCGTCGCGCCGGACGCGGCGATCACGACGACGGATGAGGACGGCACCGCGCAAGTCTGCCCGATCGGAGGGCTCCACTACTGTCGGACCATGCGTCGGCGCGGTGCGGTGGTCGTCGACTTCGGCGCGCAGTACGGGCAGTTGATCGCGCGACGGATCCGCGAGGCGGAGGTGTGGTCGGAGATCGTCCCGCCCACGGTGCCGGCGGACCGCATCCGCGAGATGGATCCCGCCGCGATCGTGCTCTCCGGCGGCCCCGCGAGCGTCCATGCAGAGGGAGCCGTCACGATCGACCCCGCGATCTTCGCGCTCGGGATCCCCATCCTCGGCATCTGCTACGGATGCCAGTTGATCGCGCACCAGCTGGGCGGGACGGTCGCGCGCAGCGGCCGCGGCGAATACGGGCGGACGTCGCTCGAGCGGATCGCAGGAGCGCCGTCCGCGCTCCTCGGCGACGCGCCCCACAGCGACGTCTGGATGAGCCACTTCGACGCGGTGACGGCCCCTCCGCCCGGGTTCGTCACCACGGCGCGCACGCCCGCCAGTCCGCACGCGGCGATCGAGGATCCGGTCCGGCGCATCTGGGGGGTGCAGTTCCATCCCGAGGTGGCCCACACCGACGGCGGTCAGGCGCTGGTGGAGCGCTTCCTCCACGGGTGCGCGGGGATCGGGCGCCAGTGGACGCCCTCGTCGGTCGTCGACGAGCAGGTCGATGCGGTCCGCGCGCAGGTCGGTGGCGGGCGCGCCGTGTGCGGCCTCTCCGGCGGGGTCGACTCGGCGGTGGCCGCGGCGCTGGTGCACCGCGCGATCGGCGACCGCCTCACGTGCGTGTACGTCGACACGGGGCTGATGCGCGAGGGCGAGAGCGAGGAGGTCGTCGCCGCGTTCCGCCGGTCGATGGGGATGGACCTCGTGCACGTCGAGGCGGGGCCGCGGTTCCTCGCACGGCTGGCGGGGGTGTCCGACCCGGAGCAGAAGCGCAAGGCGATCGGCGAGCTCTTCGTGCGCATCTTCGAGGAACAGACGTCGTCCATCGACGGCGCCGGGTTCCTGGTGCAGGGCACGCTCTACCCGGACGTCGTCGAGAGCGGCGGCAACGGCGCGTCGACCATCAAGAGCCACCACAACGTCGGCGGCCTGCCGGACGACATGTCGCTCGAACTCGTCGAGCCGCTCCGGCACCTCTTCAAGGACGAGGTGCGGAGGATCGGCGCGCTGCTCGGCCTCCCCGACCAGATCGTGATGCGCCAGCCGTTCCCCGGCCCCGGCCTCGCGGTGCGGGTGCTCGGCGAGGTCACGCCGGAGCGCGTCGCCACGGTGCGCCGCGCCGACGCGATCGTCCGCGAGGAGATCGAGCGCGCAGGGCTGTCGCGCGCGGTATGGCAGGCCTTCGCGGTCCTCGCCGACTCGCGCTCGGTCGGCGTGATGGGAGACGAGCGCACCTACGCCAACCCGGTGGTCGTCCGTGCCGTCACCAGCGACGATGCGATGACCGCAGACTGGGCACGACTGCCCCACGAGGTGCTCGACGCGATGGCGAACCGGATCGTCAACGAGGTTCCCGGCGTCAACCGCGTCGTCTACGACGTCACGTCCAAGCCGCCCGGCACGATCGAGTGGGAGTGACGCCCGCGAACGGCGCGGACCGATCCGCTGACCGACCTGCGCAGTCCCGCGGCCACGGGTAGCATGTCCCGAACATGGCTGCGCCGCCCCCGAGCGCCCGGACCCGTGCGGTCCGCCGGGCCATCCGATCGCTCCTCGCGGTCGGAACGTCCGTCGCCGTCTCCGTGACGGCGGTGTCCCCGACCGCGCACGCGGCGGGCAACTCGGGCGACCAGCAGCGGCGCGTCGACCAGATCATCGCGGAGCTGGACCGGCTCGGAGAGCGCATCGACGCCATGGGCGAGGCGTACTCGCTGGCGATGAACGACCAGGAGGACCTCGCGGTCGAGATCTCCGAGACGGAGGCGCGCATCTCCGCCAAGGAGCAGGAGCTCGCCGGCATGCAGGGCGAGCTGCAGCAGCTCGCGCTGCGTTCGCTCATCGGTGGGGGACGTTCGACGAGCCTGTCGACGATCCTCAGCTCGACGGCCTCGATCGGCGACATCGTCAGGAAGCGGTACCTCACTGCCGCCGCGCTCAACACCGGCGCGGGCAACACCGACGCGCTGCAGGGCGTCATCGAGGACCTCACGCGCGAGCGCTCGGCGCTCGAGCGCAAGCGGCGCAAGGCCGAGCAGGTGGCCCAATATGCCGCGTCCCAGCTCAGCGCCGCGGAGGCGCTCGCGGCCGAGTACCAGGCGCGGCAGGCCGCCGCGGAGGCCGAGCTCGGTGCGCTGCTGCGCACCGAGCGGCAGCGACGCGAGCAGGCCGCGCTCGACGCGGCGAAGGCCGAGGCAGACAAGTTCAAGACGCAGAAGATCGCGAACGTGGTCGCGCCGTCGTCGAAGGCCGGGATCGCCGTGAACGCGGCGTTGTCGCAGCTCGGCGTCCGCTACGTGTTCGGCGCGCGCCAGCCCGGCGTGGCGATGGACTGCTCGGGGCTCACGTCGTGGGCGTGGAGCGTGGCGGGCGTGAGCATCCCCCGCACGTCGCGCACGCAGTACGCGGGACTCACGCGCGTCCCGATCGCCGCGGCGGAGCCGGGCGACCTGATCTTCTCCGGCTATCCCATCCACCACGTCGGCATCTACGTCGGCAACGGCCAGATGGTGCACGCCCCCCGCACGGGCGACGTGGTGCGGGTCGCGGCGCTGACGTGGTCGAAGGTCGTCGGCGTCGGCCGGCCGCGCTGACGACCGTCCCGCGCCGCAGCAGTAGCCTCCGCGCATGGCGCTGACGGGCTGGACGGAGGGATCGTTCGCCGCGGACGGACGGGCGCGGCCGACGTGGACGAAGGGGACGGGTCCCGGCGTCGTGGTGATCCACGAGATCCCGGGGATCACCCCCGCGGTGCAGCGCTTCGCCGAGCGCGTGGTCGACGGGGGCTTCACCGTCGTGATGCCCCTGCTCGTGGGCGAGGCCGGCCGCGCGCCGAGCGGCGGCTACCTCGCGTCGTCGTTCGCCAAGGTGTGCGTCTCCCGTGAGTTCACCTCGATGGCGACCGGCTCGACGTCGCCCGTCGTGTCGTGGCTGCGGGCGCTCGCCGCGTCGTTGCACGCCTCGGCGGGCGGGCCCGGCGTCGGTGCCGTCGGCATGTGCTTCAGCGGCGGGTTCGCACTCGGGATGATGGTGGACGACGCGATGGTGGCCCCCGTCCTGTCGCAGCCGTCGCTGCCGTTCGCGCTGGGTCGCCGCCGCGCGGCCGACCTCAACCTGAGCGACGCCGACCGCGAGGCGGTGCGCCGGCGCGCCGAGGCGGGGTGCGACGTGCTCGGCCTGCGCTACACCGGCGACCGGCTCGTCGGCAGCCGCTTCGACTCGCTGCGCGAGCTGCTCGGCGAGCGCTTCGTGGCGGTCGAGTTCGCCTCGACGTCGCGCGCCGACCACTCGGTGCTGACCGAGCAGCCCCAGGAGACGGGCATCGAGGCGGTGCTGGACTTCCTGCGGCGCCGCCTCCTCGCCTGAGCCGTCGCTACTCCACCACCGCGCGGTACGGGCCGTCCCGGAACGCCATCACCGTCTGCGGCACGCGCGAGGACATCGGGCACGTCTCGACAAGGTGCCGTGCCAGGCGGCCCTTCGCAGCCTTTGCGCCATGGCCGCCGGAGCGGCCCGCCTTGTCGACGAGGTTGACGCACAGGTACGCGGCGAGCGATCCGCGGTCGGGGACGAACGCGGCCCGGTGCTCCTGCGGCAGGAGGTCGACGACGGTGCAGCCCGCGAGCACCTCGTTGAGCAGCGCCGACAGCGGCTCGCGCCACCACGCCGCGAGCTGCCCGGTGGGCTCCAACCGGGCGCCCATCTTCACCCGGTAGTCGGGCACGGGGTCGGTCGCGCGCACCGCGCCGAGCAGGCCGGAGAACACGACGATGCTGCCGAGCGCCCGGGCGCGCGACGCGGGCGAGAGCGAGCCGACGTCGAGGTGGTTCCACACGACGCCCGTGTAGCGGTTCCACGCGGGCACGGTCGGGGCGCCGACGAGCGCGGCGTTCGCCCGGCGGGCGCGGAGCAGGTGCTCGCCCTGCACGCCGAGCAGCGCCGCATCGCCGCCGCGGAGCCGGCGAAGTTCGCGGGCGACGACGAGGCGCATCTCGCCGAGACGGGGACCGTACGAACCCTCGTGCGGGTCCCACACCTCGCGGGGGTCGCCGCCTTCCGCCTTGCCCTCCGACGGCGGGAGGAGGATCGCGATCCTGTTTGCAGGTGCGAGTCCGGCAGCCACGGAGGTCAAGTCTGACGCACCCCGCAATAGAGTTTGCGGAATGGTCGCCAACGCACATCCGGTCCCGCCCCGCGCGGTCCGAGGCGGTGCGCGTGCCGCGCGGTCCGCGGCACGGCGCGCGTAGCCGGTGTCACCGGTCCCCGTCGACGTCTCCGGCCTCAACCCGGACCAGCGCGAGGCGGTCCTCCACCGCGGGACGCCGTTGATCGTCGTCGCCGGGGCGGGCTCGGGCAAGACCAGGGTGCTCACGCACCGCATCGCGCACCTCGTCGCGACCGGCGTGCACCCGAGCCGGATCATGGCGATCACGTTCACCAACAAGGCGGCGAACGAGATGCGCGAGCGCGTCGAGGCGCTGGTCGGCGCGGGCATCAGGGCGATGTGGGTGAGCACGTTCCACTCGGCGTGCGTGCGCATCCTGCGCGCAGAGGCCGAGCACGTCGGCTATCCGCGCACGTTCTCGATCTACGACGCCGACGACGCGCGGCGCATGCTCGGGCACGTCCTGCGCGACGCCGGCCTCGACCCCCGGCGCTTCCCCGTGCGCGGCGTCGCAGCGCGGGTGAGCGCGTGGAAGAACGAGCTGCTCGGGCCGTCCGACGTCCGTCCCGAGTCGTCGTACGAGGAGGCGCTGGTCGGCGTCTTCCGCGAGTACCAGCGCCGGCTCGCGTCGGCGGGGGCGATGGACTTCGACGACCTGCTGGTCAACACCGTCGCGCTGTTCCGCACCCGCCCCGACGTGCTCGCGCGCTACCAGGAGCGGTTCGAGCACCTGCTGGTCGACGAGTACCAGGACACCAACGTGGCGCAGAACGCCATCGTGCTCATGCTGTCGGCCGTCCACCGCAACCCGTGCATCGTCGGCGACACCGACCAGTCGATCTACCGCTTCCGCGGCGCGGACTTCACGAACTTCGTCCGCTTCGAGGAGGCCTTCCCCGATGCGACCACGGTCGTGCTCGACCAGAACTACCGCAGCACGCAGACCATCCTCGACGCCGCGAACGCCGTGATCGACATGAACACGGGCCGCCAGCCGAAGAACCTCTGGACCGATGCGGGTCCCGGCAACCGGATCGTCGCCCACCTCGCCGACGACGAGCGCGAGGAGGCCGACTTCGTCGCGGAGCGGCTGGGGATGCTGCACGCGCAGGGCCGGCCGTGGGGCGACATGGCCGTGCTCTACCGGACGAACGCGCAGAGCCGCGTGCTCGACGAGGCGCTGCTCGAGCACCGCGTCCCGTACGTCGTGATCGGCGGGACGAAGTTCTACGACCGGCGCGAGGTGCGCGATGCGCTCGCCTACCTCAGGCTGGCAGCGAACCCCGCCGACGAGGTCGCCATCCGGCGCACGATCAACGTGCCGAAGCGGGGGATCGGGGAGACGTCCATCGAGGCGCTCGACGAGGCGGCGAGGACCCGCGGGTGCGCGCTGGCCGACGTGCTCCGCGATCCGCCGCCCCTCGGCGCGAAGGCCGCCCGCGGCCTGCGCGAGTACGTCGAGGTGCTGGACGGCTGTGCCGCCCGCCTCGTCGACGGGCCGGGCACCGTGCTGCGGCACGCGCTCGAGGCGAGCGGCTACCTGCAGGAGCTCGCGGCGGAGGACACCGTCGAGTCCGAGGGCCGGCGGGAGAACCTCGAGGAGCTCATCGGCTACGCGGGCGGCTACGACACGGTCGACGACTTCCTCGAGCGGGTCGCGCTCGTGGCCGACACCGACGAGCTCGAGTCGACCGACCGCGTGTCGCTCATGACCATGCACGCGGCGAAGGGGCTCGAGTACTCCGTCGTGGCGATCGTGGGGATGGAGGACGGGGTGTTCCCGCACTCGCGCTCGCACGCCGATCCGTCGGAGATGGAGGAGGAGCGGCGACTCGCCTACGTGGGGATCACGCGCGCGCGCGAGCTGCTCATCCTCACCCACGCGAGCCGCCGGTCGTTGTACGGCGCGACGCAGTACAACCCGCCGTCCCCGTTCCTCACGGCGATCCCGGCGGCGCTGTTCGAGCCGGACGAGTTCGGCGATCCGCCGGGCTTCGTGGCCCGGGCGAACCGGGGCCCGCAGTTCGGCGGGGACGCACCGATCCGCCACCGCCACCGCGACCCCGACACTCGCACCGCACCGGCCGCCGTCCCGCAGACGGCGGCGAACGCGGCACTGCGGGTCGGCGACGACGTCCGCCATCCGTCGTTCGGCGACGGCATCATCATCGAGATCCGTGGCTCGGGCGCATCGGCAGAGGCGTCGGTGCGCTTCGCGGACGGCGGCACGAAGCACCTCGCGCTGGACTGGGCCCCGCTGACGAGGATCGCCCGCGGCTAGCGCAGGTCGATCAACAGCGTCGTCGAGTTCTCGACGATCGGGCGCGCGCCGTCGGGCAGCGCCAGGTCCGTCACGTCGATGGTGCGCCCGTCGCAGTCCGTGAAGGTCCGCGTCCCCTCGACCTGTTCGACGGGGCACGTCCAGTCGCGGCCGGCAGGAAAGGCGGAGTACAGCTGCCAGCCCTTCGCGGGATCGCCACCCGTGTGGTCGATCACGATCGACCGCTCGCCGGTCGCGTCGCGAAGGTCCGGGTAGAGGACGGGCCCGTGCTCGTCGATCGACGCAGCGACGTCGTCCACCTTCCCGACGACGAAGGTCCGGGCACGGGGCACCTGACGCTGCCGGTCGGTCGAGATCGACGCGAGCACCCACGTCGCGGCGAACAGCGCGGCGATCACGGCGACACCCCCGGCGACGGGAAGGACCGCCCGTGCCACGAGCGACCGTGGACGGCGCAGGCGCCGGTACGGGGTGGAGCCGGACATGCCCGACAGCGTAGGGTTCCCTCGTTGTGAAGCGTCCCTACAGGATCGTCGTCGCCAAGCCCGGGCTCGACGGCCACGACCGCGGCGCAAAGACGATCACGCGGGCGCTGCGGGACCACGGCTTCGAGGTCATCTACACGGGGCTTCACCAGACGCCCGAGCAGATCGCCGAGACCGTGCTGCAGGAGGACGCCGACGGCGTCGGCTTGTCGCTGCTCTCCGGCGCGCACCTGACGCTCTTTCCGCGGGTGATGGAGGAGCTGCGCAGCCGCGACATGGGCGACGTGCTGGTGTTCGGCGGCGGCGTCATCCCCGACGCGGACGCCCGCGCGCTGAAGGACCAGGGAGTCGCCGCGGTCTTCGGGCCGGGCTCGTCGCTGAAGGACATCGCGGCGTGGCTGGAGGCCGAGTTGGATCGGCGCGGAGCGGTCGAGGTCTAGGAGGACCGGAAATGGATCTGTTCGAGTACCAAGGCAAGCAGTACTTCGCCCGGTACGGCATCCCCGTGTCGGCGGGCGACGTCGCGACGACCGTCGACGACGCCGTCGCGATCGCGGAGCGCATCGGGTACCCGGTGGTCGTCAAGGCGCAGGTGCAGGTGGGCGGACGCGGCAAGGCGGGTGGCATCAAGCTCGCGTCGGACGCAGACGAGGCGCGCGTGCACGCGGGCAGCATCCTCGGCATGGACATCAAGGGGCACGTCGTGCGCCGGGTGTGGGTCGAGCGCGCGAGCGACATCGCCGAGGAGTACTACGCCTCGTTCACGCTCGACCGGGCGGCCAAGCGGCACCTCCTGATGCTGTCGGCGCAGGGCGGCGTCGACATCGAGGAGGTCGCGGCCAAGGACCCGGGCGCGATCGTGCGGCTGCACGTCAATCCGATCGAGGGTCTCAGCGAGGCGGCCGCGCGCGCGGCTGCCGCCGAGGCGCGCATCCCCGAGCGCGCGCAGGCGGGCGTGGCGTCGATCCTCGTGCAGCTCTACGAGTGCTTCACGGCGGGCGACTGCGACCTGGCGGAGATCAACCCGCTGATCCTGAAGCCGACCGGCGAGGTGCACGCGCTCGACGCGAAGGTCTCGCTCGACGCGAACGCGTCCTTCCGGCACCCCGAGTGGGACGAGTTCGCCGCGACCGTCGAGCTGGACGACCGCGAGCGGCTCGCGCGGGAGAAGAACCTGCAGTACATCGGCCTCGATGGCACCGTGGGCATCATCGCCAACGGCGCGGGCCTCGCGATGAGCACGCTGGACGTCGTGAACCAGGTGGGCGGCAGCGCCGCCAACTTCCTCGACATCGGCGGCGGTGCGAACGCCGAGGTGATGGCGGGGGCGCTGGAGGTGATCAACTCCGACCAGAAGGTCCGGAGCATCCTCATCAACATCTTCGGCGGCATCACCCGCGGCGAGGAGGTCGCCAAGGGGATCGTCGAGGCGGTCTCGCGCGTGTCGTTGCGCGCGCCGATCGTGATCCGGCTGGACGGCACGAACGCCGACGAGGGACGTCGCATCCTCGCGGAGGCCGGGATCCCGGAGTCCGTCCTGACGAGCAAGCCGACCATGCTGGAAGCCGCGCGCGCCGCGGTGGCGATTGCGGGGAGATGACCATGGCGATCTTCGTCGACGAACGGACCACGGTGCTGGTGCAGGGCCTGACCGGCGGGCAGGGCCGCTACCACGGCCTCCGCAACCGCGCCTACGGCACGAAGGTGGTGGCCGGCGTGACCCCCGGCAAGGCGGGGCAGGACGTCGAGGGCATCCCCGTCTACGACTCGGTCGCCGACGCGGTCGCCGCGACCGGCGCCACGGCCTCGTTCGTGGCGGTTCCGCCGAAGGCGGCGCCCGCGGCGATCCTCGAGGCGGCCCGTGCGGGCGTGCGCTTCGTCGTGTGCATCACGGAGGGCATCCCGGCACAGGACGAGGCGCGCACGTACGCGACGCTGCAGCGGGACTTCCCCGGCACGCGGCTCCTCGGGCCGAACTGCCCGGGCGTGATCAGCCCCGGCAAGTGCAACATCGGCATCACGGCCGGCGAGATCGCGCTGCCGCCGTCGGCGGAGGGGCCGAACGTGGGCATCGTCTCGCGGTCGGGCACGCTCACCTACCAGGCGCTGTACGAGCTCAAGCAGCAGGGCATCGGCGTCAGCACGTGCGTCGGCATCGGCGGCGACCCGGTACCGGGCACCTCGTTCGTCGACTGCCTCGCCGAGTTCCAGGCCGACCCCGAGACGCACGCGATCATGATGATCGGCGAGATCGGCGGGTCGGCCGAGGAGGAAGCGGCCGAGTTCATCGCCGCGAACGTGACCAAGCCGATGAGCGCCTACATCGCGGGGGTGACCGCGCCGCCGGGCAAGAAGATGGGCCACGCGGGTGCGATCGTGTCGGGCGGCAAGGGGACTGCGCAGGGAAAGATGGACGCGCTCCGCGGCGCGGGGGTCCGCGTCGGGTTGAACCCGACCGAGGCCGGCGCGCTGATGGCGGAGATCGTCGCGGGTCTTCGCCGCTAGCCCCTGCACGGACCGGCCACGTGCCGGTCGGTACGATCGTCAACCGATTCCCATGAGCACCCCCACTGCGGGCACGCCCGTCCCCGTCGGGAACCCCGGCCACCTCGCCTACCTGCCGGGTCTCGACGGCCTCCGTGCGCTGTCGGTCCTCGCCGTCATCGTGTACCACGCGAACAAGTCGTGGCTGGGCGGCGGGTTCCTCGGCGTCGAGGTGTTCTTCGTGATCAGCGGCTACCTGATCACGACGCTGCTGCTCAACGAGTCGGAGCGCACCGGCTCGATCAGCCTGCGCCAATTCTGGATCCGCCGCGCGCGCCGCCTGCTGCCCGCGCTGTGGACGATGCTCGTGATGGTGGTGCTGTGGTGCGCCGCCTTCGAGCGCGACGCACTCGGCCAGCTGCGCGGCGACGTCGTGGCCGCGGTCGTGTACGGATTCAACTGGTTCCAGGTCTGGGTGGGCACGTCCTACTTCGGGCAGCTGGGGCTCGTGCCGTTGCGCCACCTCTGGTCGCTGGCCGTGGAGGAGCAGTTCTACCTCGTCTGGCCGGTCCTCATCGCCGTGCTGCTCCGCGTCGTCGGGCGCAGGTCGTGGCTGCTCGGGTTGCTGTTCCTCGCGGCGACGGGGGCGGTGGCTGCGTACGTCGCCACCACCTACACGCAGGGCGTACCGGGGTCGGTGCTCGAGACACCCGGGCACTACCTCAACCTCCTCGGTCAGCCGGTGCTGCGCCTCGACTTCCTCTTTCTCGGCACGCTGGGCCGGGCCGGCGGCCTGTTCATCGGGGCGTCGCTCGCGTTCTGGTTCCGTCCGTCGCTGTTCGTGATGACGCGCCCCCGCGCGCAGCAGGCGTTCGTCTCGACCGTGGGCATGGTGGGGCTCGGCGCGCTGGCCTACCTGATGGCGACCATGCGCGACGTCGTCGAGGGCACGATCGCGGGAGGGACGCGCGGCTACGACCCGCTCTTCCGCGGCGGCTTCCTGATGGTCGGCATCGCGAGCGTCGCGGCGATCGCCTCGGCGGTGCACCCCGGCACGATCCAGTCCGGCTGGCTGCTCGGCAACCGCGTCCTCGCGACGATCGGGCGCCGTTCGTACGGGCTGTACCTGTACCACTGGCCGGTGTTCCAGTTCTACCGCGGGGTCGCGGGCCGCAAGCTCGACCCCGTGGAGTTCGTCGCGCTCCTCGCCGTCACCGCGGTGGTGACCGAGATGTCGTACCGCTTCATCGAGGTGCCGATCCGCGAGGGCGGGCTGTCGAGGATCTGGGCGTCCCTCCGCGGGTGGGATCCGTTCTCGGTGCGGCGTCCGGTCGCGGCGCTGGCGATGGTCGCGATCGTCGGATTTCCCGCGGCTGCGGCGGCGACGCTGGCCACGGCGCCCCTGCGACTGGACGAGATCAGCCAGAGCCTCGCCGACAACGAGGACGCCGTGACGGACGTCCTCGGCTCGGCGACGACGCTCCCTCCCGAGACCGGCACGACCGTCGCACCGGGCGAGACCGTCGCGCCGGCGACGGGAACGACGACGCTCGACGGCCAGCCGATCCCGATCCTGGCGATCGGCGACTCGGTGATGCTCGGTGCGACCGACATCCTCGTGTCCCGCGGCGTCACGGTGGACGCACTGAAGAGCAGGCCGTTCCGCCAGGCGCTGGAGATCGTGAACTACCTGAAGTCGGTCGGCCGGCTCGGCGAGGTGGTCATCATCCATCTCGGCACCAACAACTACGTCGACAAGGCCACGCTCGACGAGGTCATGGTGCCCCTCGCCGACGTCGACCTCGTGGTGTTCCTCACGGTGCACGTGCCCGACAAGGCCTGGCAGGACCCGAACAACCTGTTGATCCGCGACCTGCCCAACCGGTACGGGAACGTCAAGATCCTCGACTGGTTCGACATCGCGTCGAAGAACCTCGGCTACCTCTACAAGGACCGCACGCACCTCACCGAGGAGGGGCAGGTCTTCTATTCCGACGTGCTCATGCAGGCCATCGGCAGGTAGCGAACTAGCATCGCGGGCATGTCATCCCCCGTGAGAGTCGCGATCACCGGTGCGGCCGGCCAGATCGGATACAGCCTCCTGTTCCGCATTGCATCGGGTGCCATGCTCGGCCCCGACACGAAGGTGATCCTGCAGCTGCTGGAGGTCACTCCTGCGCTCGGCGCGCTCGGCGGCGTGCGGATGGAGCTGGACGACTGTGCGTTCCCGAACCTCGTCGACGTCGTGGCCACCGACGATCCCTCGGTCGCGTTCGGCGACGCGGACATCGCCATGCTCGTGGGGGCAATGCCCCGCAAGGAGGGCATGGAGCGCTCCGACCTGTTGAGCGCGAACGGCGGGATCTTCAAGCCGCAGGGCAGGGCCATCAACGACAACGCGAGCAAGTCGGTGAAGGTGCTGGTCGTGGGGAACCCCGCGAACACGAACGCGCTGATCGCGATGCACCACGCGCCCGACATCGACCCGCGGCAGTTCACCGCCATGACGCGGCTCGACCACAACCGCGCCGTCAGCCAGCTCGCCGCCAAGGTGGGGCGTCCGGTGTCGTCGGTGAGAAAGATGACGGTCTGGGGCAACCACTCGACGACCCAGTATCCGGACGTGTTCCGCTGCGAGGTGGACGGGCGCAACGCCGCAGAGATGGTCGGCGACCAGTCGTGGATCGAGGACACGTTCATCCCCACCGTGGCGAAGCGCGGTGCGGCCGTCATCAAGGCGCGCGGCTCGTCGTCCGCGGCGTCGGCGGCGAACGCCGCGATCGACCACGTCCGCTCGTGGGTGCTCGGCACCGCCGACGGCGACTGGACCTCGATGTCGGTTCCCTCGGATGGCAGCTACGGCGTGCCGGAGGGCCTGATCTCGTCGTTCCCGTGCACGTGCTCGGGCGGCGACTACCGGATCGTCGGCGGCCTCGACATCGACGCCTTCAGCCGCGGGCGCATCGACGCCTCGGTCGCCGAACTGCTCGAGGAGCGGGACGCGGTCAGGGCGCTCGGCTTGATCTGAGCTCGCGGTACGCGGCGGCGGCCTGGTCGCACGCGTCGGGGAACAGCCGCAGCTTCCGGTTCTTCAGCCAGCGGGGCGACGCCTGTTCGCCCCTGCGCCACGCGTCGAGGAATCTCCACGGCCTGATCTCGCCTCGCAGCAGCTCCGTCTCGTGGTCGACGCACGGCCGGGAGATGCCGAAATGGGTGTGGCACACCGATCGTCGTGCGTTGCCCGTCGCACCGGACACGCCGATCGCCTCGCCGGCGAGCACGCGCTGCCCCGGCTCCACGAGCACCCGCGCGAGGTGCGCGAAGTAGTAGCGGACCGTGTCGCGACCGACGATCGTGACGGTCAGTCCGCCACGGGTGCCGATCTCGTCGGCCTCGGGATCCCACGTGTCCACCTCGCGCACCGAGGTGACGATGCCCGTGGTCGGGGCGAGGATGTCGACGTCGCACCCGTGGACGTCTGCAGCCGGGTAGCCGGCGTGCCAGTCGTCCCAGGTGACCGTGTGGTCGGCGAACGGGAAGACGTAGGTGGGCCGCTTCCTCGCAGGTGCGCCGTGCTGGCTTCCGGTGACGGCCCCGGCCGGTGGCGGCTCGGGCGGCACCGGCGGCGGGACGGAGCCGGCCAGTGCAGCCACGGACACGACGAACCCGGCGATCGCCCCCACGGAACCCCCCGACGGGGGCAGGCTATGCGGCGGTGCGGGTGCGGCGCACGACCGTCACCGAGCCGATGACGACCGCGAGGCCGCAGGCGGTGACGGCGAGTCCCTGTGCGAGGGTCGACGATGGAAAGACCTGGTTGGACGCCATGCCCACCTGCACGACGGTGCCGAATCCGGCGACCACGACGACCTCGAGCATCCGTCTGCGGAGCCCCGCCGCGAGCAGCACGACCGTCGCCGCCAGTGCGACGAGCGCGGCCGGAAGGTTGTCGTGGACGGCGGCAAAGGCGATCGTCGCGCCCGTGGCGCTGACCGCGCCCGCGAGGCGGGCGCCGAACGCGAAGCCGATGCGCGTGGTGCCGAGCCACAGCAGCAGCGCGCCGGATGCGAGGAAGAGCAGCGGGCCGTAGTACTCGGAGACGTCGAGCAGCACGATCACCGCGGCGAGGAACACCTGCAGCGCGACGACCGTCGTGAGGGTGCCTGAGAACCGAGTGCGCCGCAGCGTGGCGAGCCCGGTCGCCAGCGCGAGGCCGGATGCGACGAGCGTGGACGACTCGGCGCTCGGTCCCGCGAGCGCGATGGTGATGCCGATCGCGCCGGCCCACGATCCGGTGGCGAGGACCACGAGGAGGTCCGAGACCCGCTCGAGCCGGGGTCCCCTCGCACGGAGCGGCCATGCGCCGGCGGCAGCCGCCGCGCCGAGCACGGCGAGCCCGACCGAGACTGCCCGGGGCGTGAGGTCCTCGACGACCGCGCCGAGGACGACGAGCAGTCCCTGCACGACGATCAGCGCGCCGAGGTAGCTGAGCACCTCGGGGGCGCTGATCCACCACACGGGTGCGGAGCGCAATCGGGCCGCGTCGTCGCCCGACAGCGACCCCTTCGACTCGAGGTCGGCGATGACGTCGGACAGTGCCTCTCGCGGTTCGGCCATGCCGTCAGGCTACGCCGGACGGCCGGCGACGATCATCCCTCGACGTGGGCGTCGGCGAGCTCGAGCACCTCGTCGATGATGGCGAGCCCCTCGCGGGCCTCGTCGGGCGTGATCGTGCAGGGGGGCACGACGTGCATGCGGTTGAAGTGCACGAACGGCCAGAGTCCGCGCTGCTTGCACGCCGCAACCAGGTCGGCCATCGGCTTCGCGTCGGCGCCGGCCGCGTTGAACGGCACGAGCGGCGCGCGGGTCCCGCGGTTGCGGACGAGCTCGATGGCCCAGAACACGCCGAGGCCACGGACGTCGCCGACCGACGGGTGGCGGTCCTTGATGGCGCGGAGCCCCGGTCCGATGACGTCGGTGCCGATGCTGCGCGCGTGCTCGATGATCCCCTCGTCCTTGAAGATGCCGATCGACGCCACCGCGGCGGCGCACGCGAGCGGGTGCCCGCTGTAGGTGAGCCCTCCGGGGTACTGGCGCTGGGCGAACGAGTCGGCGATTCGCTGGCTGATGATGACGCCGCCCAGCGGGACGTAGCCGGAGTTGACGCCCTTGGCGAAGCAGATCAGGTCGGGGGCGACCTTCCACTTGTCGACGGCGAACCACTCGCCGCAGCGCCCGAAGCCGGCCATCACCTCGTCGCACATCATGACGATGCCGTGGCGGTCGCACAGGTCGCGCACGCCCTGGAGGTAGCCGTCCGGCGGGACGAGGATGCCGTTGGTCCCGACCACCGTCTCGAGGGCGATCATCGCCACCGTGTGCGGACCCTCGACCATCAGCACGTCCTCGAGGTGCTGCAGCGCGCGCTGGCACTCCTCCTGCTCGCTCGACGAGTGGAACGCGGAGCGGTACGGGTACGGGCCCCAGAACTTCACCGCGCCGGATGCGCCCGTCTCGTTCGGCCAGCGGCGGGGGTCGCCGGTCAGGGCGATCGCGCCCTGCGTCGAGCCGTGGTACGAGCGGTAGGTGGTGAGGATCTTGTGGCGGCCGGTGTGCAGGCGCGCCATGCGCACCGCATTCTCGGCGGCCTCGGCGCCGCCATTGGTGAAGAACACCATGTTCAGGTCGCCGGGCGCGAGCTCGGCGATGAGGCGTGCGGCCTCGCTGCGCGCGTCGTTGGCGAACGACGGGGCGATCGTGCAGAGCTTCGCGGCCTGCTCCTGGATCGCGGCGACGAGCCGCGGGTGCTGGTGGCCGATGTTGACGTTGACGAGCTGGCTCGAGAAGTCGAGGTAGCGGGTGCCGTCGGCATCCCAGAAATGGCGGCCCTCGGCGCGCACCACGTCGACGGGGTTCAACGCGGCCTGCGCCGACCAGGAGTGGAAGACGTGCGCCCGGTCGTCGGCCCACGCCCGGGTCTTGCTGGATTCCATCGTCATGCGGCGAGCCTAACGGTCGCCCTTGTGGCGGCTGGCGGTCAGGCGAGCGAATCGAGCAGCTTCTGGCGCAGGACCTCCCATGCCGCCTCGAACCCGCCGTGCAGCGGCCGCTGGTCCACCTCGTCGATCGGGACCCAGTCGAGCGCCACCGACTCGGGGTTGGCGATGTGGGCGCCGGCATCGTCGTCGCAGTGCGCGATCACCGTGTCGTAGAACCAGTCGTCGTTCGTGCACGCGGCCCGGTGCGTGAGGCGCACCGCGATGCGCGATTCGTCGATGCCCGCCTCCTCGCGAGCCTCGCGCGCGGCGGCACCAGCCGAGTCCTCGTGCGAGTCGATCGCGCCGCCCGGCAGTGCCCACGTTCCACCGCCGTGCGTCCACTCCGCGCGCAGCTGCAGCAGTACCCGCGGTTCCCCGAGGTCGCGGCGAACCAGCAGGAGCCCCGCTGCACCGTGCTTGCCCCAATGGGTGCGGCCGCACGAGCAGTGCACCCACCCGTCGCCGTCCCGGGCCGCCATCGTTCAGATCGTACTGTCGGTCCCCTCGCGCAGGTTCCGCCGCGCCGCGGCGCGCGCCGACGCCTGCTGCGCCGTGACCTCTGCGTGGTGCGCACGGCACAGCACCTCGAGTCCGCCACGCCCGTCGGGCCCGGGGTGCTGGTGGTGGTGGCACCCCGGTCCGTAGCCGCCTCCGTTGCGCGGCTCGCGGTGGTTCACCTCGCAGTCGCGCCGCTCGGCGGTGCAGCCGTCGCGCGTGCACCGGTACTTCGCGCGGCGCTTCGCGGCCGAGCGGGCGAAGCGCCACACGTGGTCGCGCTCCCACGCCGTGTTGCACCGCGCCGAGCACCAGGTTCGCCGCCGCGGCGAGTCGATCGTCGCGTCGCACCACTGGCACCGGCCGGGTTCGCCCCGCCACGTCGACAACGGGCACGCGATGCGCTCGGCGACGAGTGCGGGCAGTCCGTCGTCCGTGGCCACGGCGGCGAATGTACCGCCGGGTGCTACCTGCAGCGGTTGCGGATCGTGCCGACGCCGTCGATGGTGGTCTCGATGACGTCGCCGGGCCGCAGGTAGCGCTGCGGCCGCATGCCGTGGCCGACGCCGGGCGGCGAGCCGGTGTAGATGAGGTCGCCGGGATAGAGCTCGCAGATCGACGAGAGGTAGGCGACGATCTGCTCGACGGGGAAGACCATGCTCGACGTTCCCGACCGCTGTCGCAGCTCGCCGTTGACGGTGCACGCGATCTGCAGGTCGTCGCGGGACGCGAGGTCGGCGGCGTCGGCGACCCAGGGCCCGACGACGGAGAACCCGCGGCGGCTCTTGCCGAGGCTGTACTGCGGCGGCGTGCCCGAGTACTGCAGCGCGCGGTCGGACACGTCCTGTCCGACGCAGATTCCCGCGAGCCGGTTCCATGCGTCGCCGACCGGGATGTCGCGACCGCCGTCGCCGACGACGAGCACCACCTCGGCCTCGTAGTCGACGGTGTCGCCGGCCAGCTCGATGTCGCCGGCGGGATGGTTCAGCGAGCTGGGGAACTTCGTGAACGCGAGCGGCTGGGACGGCAGAGCCGCACCCATTTCCCTCGCGTGTTCGGGGTAGTTGCGTCCGATCGCGAACACCTGGCGCGGCACGGGGACGGGGCAGGAGAGATCCTCCAGCCGGACCGGGGTGCCGGCGGCGCCGTCCACCGTCGTCCACGCGCGTCGCACGTCCGACCAGCGGGCGAGGCACTGCATCGGGTCGCTCGGCAAGCCGCCGTCGGTGTGGCGCTCGACGTCCACCGCACGGGCGTCGTCGACGCCGGTGCCGAGGATGAACTGCGCGCGATCCCCGACGAGCGCGAGGCGGAGGCCCCCGCTAGCCACGCGGTTGCGGCCGCTTGGCGGCGCGGCGCTGTGCCTCGGACCGTGCCCGCTGCTCGCGTTCGCGCTGCTTTCGCTCGGCCCGCAGGCGACGCTTCTCGTCCTGCGCCGCGGGGTCGGCGGCGGGCGACGGCGCAGGTGCGGACGCGGCACGGACGGGAATGGCGAAGCGCTGGTCGGATGCGATCAGCTTGCGGAATCCGCCGAGCGACACCGAGTACTGCACGGCCATCAGACGCGCGGCATCGATCCCGAATTCCTCGACCATCGCAGGGAGCACCTCCTGCAGGTCCTCCAGGCTCGGATCGTCCGATCGGTCGCCGAGGATGTCGATCGTCTTCGTCGTGACCGGATCGCTGAGGATCGACCCGGCGCCGAGGTGCGCGCGGCGGGAGCGCATCGCGGTGCGGAGCCGGTCGGCGAGCCCGTCCCCGTCGAGGAAGCCGGATGGGAGCGCGAGCGTGCGGGCCAGTGCGTCGCGGAGGTCGTCGCCCAGCGCCCGGGCCATGGCCTCCAGCGAATCGTCGGCCAGCGCGTCGAAGACCGCGGCGTACCGGCGCTCGAGGAGGATCGTGTCTTTGCTCATGGCGAGGGTCGCCGCACGGCGGACTGTGAG
>JAGWXX010000093.1 GCA_018969685.1 Acidobacteriota bacterium
CTCCGATCCTTCGAGACACTGACGTCGGGTCGGGTTCGGTAATTTCGAGTTGCTGCGTGCAGTTGCGCGGCATCGGAGGATTCCGATCAGCGTGAGAGAGGAAAGGAACCCCCTGTGGTCACTGAAGTGGAGTCGGGCGATGCGCGCTTCGTGCGGTCGTTCGTGGTGTTGCTCGCGGCGACCGTCGCCGCGTCGTTGCTCGTGATCGGTGCGGTCGGCGTGGCCGCGGTATCGAATGACCAGCGTGCGTCGGCCGCTGGCGGGGTGCCGACGACCGTGCACGTCACCCTCAGCGAGTTCGCGGTGACGATGGATCCGACCTCCGTCCCCCCCGGCGACGTGACGTTCCACGTCGTCAATGCGGGTTCGGTCGAGCACAACTTCAGGGTCGTCGAGGCCGGGGTGGAGACGCGACTACTGAAGCCGGGCGAGTCCCAGGACCTGGTCGTCGAGTCGCTCGCGGCGGGGACGGTCTCGGTGCTGTGCACCGTGGCCGGACACGAGGCCGCCGGCATGCGCGCCGCGCTGCAGGTGACGGAGGGGGTCGCTGGCAGCTCCGACATGGGCCAGGCGATGGCGCCCATGTCGTGGCAGGAGATGGACAGGATGATGGAGGAGGTGGCGCTGAAGTTCCCGGCGGAGACCTCGGGAACGGGCAACGGCGAGCTGGAGTACACGGTCTCGGAGGACGGCTTCAAGGTCTTCGAGCTCGTGGCGAAGATCGTCGACTGGGAGGTCGAGCCGGGAAAGGTCGTGCAGGGCTGGTCGTACAACGGCCAGATCCCCGCACCGATCATCCGCGTGAACACGGGCGACAAGGTCCGCATCAACCTCAGGAACGAGCTGCCCGAGTCGACGTCGCTGCACCTGCACGGCATCCGTGTGCCGAACCCTGCGGACGGGGTCGACCCGTACACCCAGCCGCCCATCCAGCCCGGCCAGTCGTTCACGTACGAGTTCACGGCGCGGGAGCCGTCGGTCGGCATGTACCACTCGCACCACAACGCCCAGGTGCAGGTGCCCAACGGCCTCGCTGGCGCCCTGCTGATCGACGACTGGAAGACCATCGCCATGCGGGCGGCCGGCACCCGCGTCAAGGATGCGGATGGCGACGCCGAGAGCGAAGTCATCATGGTGCTGAACGACTCGGGAACCATCGGTCTGTCGTTGAACGGGAAGTCGTTCCCCGCGACGCAGCCGTACGCGCTGAAGACCGGCGAGTCGATGGTGGTGCACTACTACAACGAGGGCAACATGACGCACCCGATGCACCTGCACCAGCCCGCCGGTCTGGTCGTGGCGCACGATGGGAAGGTGCTCGAGGCGCCCTTCTGGGCCGACACCCTGAACGTCGCGCCGGGGGAGCGATGGACGGTCGTCTACACGGCGCTCGATGCCGGGGTGTGGGCCTGGCACTGCCACATCCTCACGCACGCCGAGACGCCGACCGGCATGCGGTACATGGTCACGGCGCTGATCGTCGAGTAGCGACGTCCGTATCCCCCGCCTCGCCGCGCCCGTCCGCGGCGAGGCGGGGGACCGCGGCCACGAGCCGGCGCACGTAGGGGTCCGGCGATCCACCGAGCACCTCCGCGACCGGTCCGCGGTCGGCAACGGCACCTGCCCGAAGCACGACGACCTCGCTGCAGAGGCGCACGATGGAACCGAGGTCGTGGCTCACCACGACGAGCGCGGTCTGCGTGGTCGTTGCGAGACGGTCGAGCACGTCGAGGACGTCCTCGCGGACCGCGGCGTCCAGCGAGCTGACCGGCTCGTCGGCGAGGATGACGTCGGGCCTGCACGCGATCGCCCGTGCGATGGCGACGCGCTGGCACTGCCCCCCGGACAGCTGCGACGGCCTGCGCGCGAGCAGTGCCGCCTCCAAGCCGACCATCGAGGCAGCCTCCTCGGCGCGGATCCGCGGGTCGTCGCCGGTGCGGAGGCAGCGGACCGGCTCGGCGATCGCGGCCCCGGCCGTCATCGTGGGATCCAGTGACGAGCGCGGATCCTGGAAGACCACCTGGACCGCGCGCCGGAATTCTCGGCGGGAGGCGGAAGCGAGCGGCGCGCCCCGGAACTCGACGGATCCGGCGGTCGGCCGGTCGAGTCCTGCGAGCAGACGGACGAGCGTGGTCTTGCCCGATCCCGACTCGCCGACGATGCCGATCCGTGCCGCGGAGGTGATCGCGAGGTCGATGGGCACGAGCGCGTCCACCGCCGTGCGCGTCCGGGCTGCAGGGTACGTGCGGGCAGCGCCGCGTGCCGCGAGGATCGGGGCGCACCCGTCCGTCACGCCCGTCTGCCTTCGGACAACGAACCGATGCGGCGGTCCGACACCATCGCCGCCTCGACGAGCCTGCGGCCCGCGTCGGAGGTCGCGCCACCTGCGCGAAGCGACGCGCTCTGCGAGGTCTCCGCGACGCGTCCCTGATCGAGCACGACGACGCGGTCGGTTCGGGCCGCGACGACCGCGAGGTCGTGGGAGACGAGCAGCAGGCCGAGGCCGCGGCGCTGCACGAGGTCGTCGAGCAGGCCGAGCACCTCGTGCTGCACGGTCGGATCGAGTGCGGTGGTCGGCTCGTCGGCCACGAGCACCGCGGGGCCGCGCAGGAGCGCGATGGCGAGGCACGCGCGCTGGCGCTGGCCGCCCGAGAGCTCGTGCGGCCTGCGGTCGAGCACCTCTGCCCCGAGCGACACCGACGCGCACGCAGCGACGGCACGCGTGCCCGCCTCGTGCCGGTCGAGCCCCTCCAGCCGTCGGAGGGGTATCGCGAACTGCTGGCCGACGGTGAGGAGCGGATTGAGCGCGAGCGAGGGCTCCTGGAACACCATCGCGACCCGGCTGCCGCGAACGCGGCTCCACGTCCGGTCGTCGGCGCGGGCGAGGTCCGTGCCGTCGATGGCCACCGCTCCATCGACCACCGCTCCTTCGGGCAGGAGGCCCACGGTCGCCAGCGCCGTCAGCGTCTTGCCCGACCCCGATGCCCCCACGAGCCCGACGCGTTCGCCCGGCCCGACGCGCAGCGACACGTCGTGCACGACCGTCGTCCCGCCGATCGCGACGCGGAGATGGTCGAGGACGATCACCGGGCCGCCCCTGCGCCGGCGGGTCCTGTCGCGTCGCGAATGCCGTCGCCCAGCAGGCCGAATCCGAGGATCGCGAGCGCCACGGCCGCGCCCGGCCAGACGGCGACGAGCGGATCGACGACCAGGTACTGCTGCGACTCGGCGAGCATCCGGCCCCACGAGGGAGACGGCGGACGCGTGCCGAGACCGAGGTAGCTCAGCGTCGACTCGCCGAGGATGGCGACGGCGAACGCCCCTGATGCCTGCACCAGCAGCGATGCACGAAGGTTCGGAAGGAGGTGGTGGAGCGCGATCCGGACCGGCCCGGCCCCCGATGTCCGCGCGGCGGAGACGAAGTCGGACGCGAGGATCCGACCCGCCTCGTCCGACGTCACGCGCGCAACGCCCGCCGAGAGCGCGGCGCCGATCGCGACCGCCGCCGTCGCTGCACCGGGTCCGGTCGCGGCCACCAACACGAGCGCGACGAGGAGCGACGGCAGGGCGAGCACGATCGCGCCCGCGTGGCGGACGAGGGTGCCTGCCAACCGTGGCCACGTGGCGGCGGCGACGCCGAGCAGGACGCCGGCGACCATGGCGATGGCGACCGCACCGAGTGCAGTGCCGAGCGTCGCCCGTGCTCCGGCGGCGACGAGGCTGAGGACGTCCCGGCCGAGCGCATCGGTCCCCAGCGGGTGGCGCCACGACGAATCGGCGAAGCGGTTCTGCGGATCGATTGCGAGGGGATCGTGCGGGAGCCAGGACGTGGGCAGCAGCGCGGCGGCACCGCACACCGCGGCGAGCGCCGAGCCGACGGCGAGGTGCGGGGACCTGCGCATCAGGAGGGGCTCCTGCGCCCGTCCATCCGGGCCGCGACCGCATCGGCCAGGGAGGAGAGGAGCAGCACGCCGGCCACGATGACGGCGACCGTGCCCTGGACCTTGATGTGGTCCCGCAATCCGACGTCCCGCACGAGCATCGCGCCGATCCCGGGGAGCGCGAACACCTGCTCGATGACGATCGATCCGGCGACGAGCGTGGAGACCTGCACCCCGAGGACCGACACGACCGGGAGCGCGAGTGCCCGTGCGCCGTGCGCCCGCAGCGCCTCGGCGCGACCGAGTCCCGTCGCCCGTGCGGTGCGCAGCCACCCCGAACCGAGCGCCTCCACCGTCGAGGACCGCACGAACCGCACGAGGATCGCCGCCTGTGCGGCGCCGAGCGTCGCCGATGGCAGCACGAGCGAGCGGAGCGCACCGACGGGGTCGGACCAGCCCTCGACGGGGAATCCGCCGGCCGGCAGCGCGCGCCACTGGACGGCGACGACCGTGATGAGCACGAGGCCGATCCAGAACGGGGGAATCGCCGCACCAAGTTGGCTGGCGGCCGACAGCGCCGCGCCGTCCCATTTCCGTGCGCGGAGGCCTGCGAGCGTGCCCAACGGCACGGCGACGGCGAGCGCAAGCAGCGACGACGCGAGGATCAGGGGCAGCGTCACCGCCGACGTCCGGGCGATCTCCGCCGCGACGTCGGCCCCGGACAGCATCGACGTGCCGAGGTCGCCGCGCACCGCGCGCCACAGCCAGTCGAGGTACTGCACCGCGAGCGGCCGGTCGAGCCCGTACGCCCGTCGCAGCGAATCGATCGCCGCAGGATCGCCGTCGGTGCCGAGTCGCGCCACGGCGAGGTCGCCGGGCAGGGTTCGCAGCAGCAGGAAGACGAGCAGCGTCGCCGACACGATCGTCGCCGCGACGGTCGCCGACCGACGGAG
>JAGWXX010000021.1 GCA_018969685.1 Acidobacteriota bacterium
AAACTCGGGAACGACCCCGTACGCTGGGAGACCCTGATCGGTCTCCTCGACGATTACGACGGAACCTTCGAGGATCTCGTCTCGTTGAGCGAATCCATCTAGGATCCCGGGTGACCTGCCGAGAGGTGGCACTCCCCGAAGAACGCACCGGACACCCCGTCCGGTGCGCACATCGAAGCGAAAGAGGCCCGCGCAAGCGGGCCTCTTTCTTCGTTTACGGCGCGGGAATGTCGGGGTGTCAGCCGGGGACGCGCGCGGGAACACCGCAGAGCACGTAGGAGAGCCGGCCCCAGGTCCCGTAGATACGGATCATACCCTCACCGGCCACAGACAACCTGAGCCTCAGACCCCCGAGTCGGGAACCGGCCGCGATCTGCGACGCCGCCTCGACGTCTTCCACCGCGAAACGCCACGCAGTGCCGCAGGGAAACTGCAAGAGGAGCGAACCTCTCTCCGCGTCGACGGTCGCAAGAACGTCACCGTGGATGACCCCCAGGAACGGGCGAAGCATGTCGAGCATCATCAACGAGAGCTTCCGACGCTCGTCACTGTTCACGGCACGGGAGAGCTGGTCGAACCACCCGAAATCGACATCGCCCTGCGACGGCCGGGAACGGCAGGTCTCCCGACGAAGCGGACGGATCCGTAGCGCACCGCGCAGAGCGGACAGGACGGGGGCGAGCACGGCGACGACAGTCGCTGCGAGGCCCGGAAACGCCGGGAATCACGACGGCGAGCAACGCACGGCCGATGGTTGACATACCCGCACCCGGAACCACCGTCGTCGGTATGAGCACCACCACCATGTTCATCGTCGTCGGCATCCTTCTCGCCGGCATCGGAGCGACTGTCGCCACGCGCATCATCGGACGCAAAGCGGCGCACGGACCCCACGGAGAGACGCTGCCCGACGGCCGAGCGGACGGCGACACGGACGCTGCCGCGAACAGTCAGCGGGCGGGCGCAACGAGGGACCCGCGCGTCGAACGGATAAGCGAAGCCTACGAGAACGGCGAGATCGACGAGCGCATGATCGGCACCGCGGCACGAGTGCTCGGCATCAGCACCGAAGAAGCCAGACGCCGGCTCGACGGAGCGGCGACGGCACAGGGAACGGCGTCAGTCGGCGGACACGACCGCAGCAAGACCCGGGCGAAGAACCGAAAGAAGAACAAGCAGTCGAAACGGTCCCGGCAAGCCAACCGGCGCTGAACGACGCGCTGGTCACGAACGGTTCTTGCCCGCCGCTCCCCGCGCATGACGCCCGGCAGCGGACGGACGGTCCTGACCGCGACGATCTGACCCCTTACGACCGGAACCACCCTGTTCGGATTTCGACGTGGTCGCACGAGCACCCTTCGCCTCCTCGTGGCGACGAGGGGACGCGGACCGGTCCCGGTTACGGGACTGACGACCGGTGCGGCGCGGACCGTCGAGCGACTCGAGCTCGAGACGGCCGGCCACCGGATCCAGAACGGCGACACGAACCGACGCCCGATCCCCAGGGCGCAGATCGGCATCGAGAAAGCCCGACACCGCCGGATCGTCGAGTCGGACGCGGAGCGAACCGTTGCGGGCCCTACCCGTAACCGTCACCTCGACCGTCTCCCCGAGGGCGAGCTCGGCCAACCCGAGCGCCACCGTCGCGTCACGCTCGGCCATGGCAGCACGACGGAACACGTCGTTCGCCCGGGTCGCCGCATCCACGAGGAACGGCAGCATCGTCTCCCCGTCGCGGAAACCCGAGAGATAACCCTTGACGATCCGGTGCACGAGAAGATCCGGGTAGCGGCGAAGAGGCGACGTGAAGTGCAGGTACCCGGTCGAGCCGAGACCGAAGTGGCCGCCCGGGACGGTGCTGTAGCGAGCACGGCCGAGGACGCCGAGCAAGGCATCCCAGAAGGCGGCGGCGCCGTTGCCGGACGGGACCTGGGCCACCGTACAGGCGAGCGCACGAGCCGATACCGGCGAACCCAACGCCGCGACGACACCGAAACCGGCGGCGACGCGTTCGAGCTCGGGAACCTGGTCCTCCTGAATCGGGTCGTGGACCCGCCAGAGCGCCGGCATGCCGCGGTCACTGAGCCACTCGGCCACCGACTCGTTGGCCGCGACCATGAGACGTTCGATGAGCTGATGTGCGGCCGACTCGGACGCCGACTCGTGACCGGCCTGCTGGTCGACGCGCATCGAGTCGAGACCGCCGCGGGCGGCACGGAGGAGGCCGAGACGGGTGGCCGCCGTGCGCAGGACCCGGACGAGACCGAGCACCTCCGGGTCGAGGTCGACGTGACGACCGTCGATGATGCGGGCCACCGTGGTGTAACTGAGACGTTGACGCGAGATGATGCGGGCCTCGTAGAGGTCCACGCCGCGCACCTCTCCGTCGGCGTCGAGACGGATCTCCGCGCAGAGCGTGTCCCGCTCGACGCCCGGGAGAAGACTCAGCAGATTCGAGGCCAGCGCGTCGGGCAGCATGTGACGAACGCCCTGCGGCAGGTACACGCTCGTCGGCACGTCGAACGCCGCCCGGTCGATCGGCGAGTCCTCGGGAACGTGCTCGGCAACATCGGCGATGTGCACCCAGAGACGGATCGAACCGTCTTCCTCCACCTCGGCGGCGAGGGCGTCGTCGACGTCCTTGGTCGAATCGTCGTCGATGGTGATCACGAGCTGCTCGCGCAGGTCGCGGCGGCCGGCGAGCGGAGCCAGTCGCGGAGACGCGGCAGCTTGCTCGGCGACCCCTGCGGGGCGCTCGAGCGGGAGTTGGTAGCGGTCAAGGTAACGGTGCATGCCGACGTGCGGCTCGCCCTCGGTGCCCAGAACCTCGTGGACGACGACGTCGTCACCTTTGAAACGGCAGCGCACGACCTTCCCGACCGGAGCAGGACGGGAGAGGCGGAGATCCTCGACACCGACACCCGGGTCGACGCGGACGGACGTCCCGCCAGGGAGGACGGTACCGATGAACGACGTGCGCGAACGCCTGACGAGCGTGAGACGCTTGGCCTGGCTGCGGCCGGTGCGGTCGGCGACAGCGTCGACGAGGTCGCCGTCGAAGAACCCCTTGAGCAGGTTCGGACCGACGAAGAGATCTTCCACGACGGTGCTCGGGGCGGCTGACGCGCCGGTCACCGGGGTGACGAAGGCGAAACCGCGAAGGTTGAGGCGCAGGACGCCGCGTACGGTGTCACGCGGGGTGTCTCCCGTCGTGTGTGCCGGAGAAGACGCTCCTGCGGAGGCGATCGGACGGCGAGGAGTCGAAGTCCGTGGGCGGGTTGCTTGCTGATTGGCGGATCGACCGCCGTGGCCGGTTCGTTGACCGGTCGTGCTTTTCTGTTTCATTGTCCTCGACTGTGGTCGGCTGACGGACCCTGACATACCGGCGCACGGAGGCGCTGGAACGGTCCAGTGGGCCCCGAACGGGGCGCTACGAACCAAGACGGTGCCCCGAGGCCGGGATCGCGCCCGGTACCTCCGAACGACACGGTCGCCGCGGCGTCGCTGCGCGTAAACACGCCGGCAGGGGCGAATGGGAAGCGCGTCTGGCGAGCCACCATCAAGAACATGATGCACAAGACGACACGATCCGTGCTCCTTCTCGCCGCGCTCACGGCAGGCGCCCTCGTGACCGGGTGCGCCGGCGGGACGGCGGCGCCTCCTCCCGGTCTCGACTTTCCTGACACCGTGACCCAGGAGACCGTCATACGCGCGGTCGACGGCGACACGTTCGAGCTCTCTTCGAGCGGCATCGTGCGACTCGTCGGCGTCGATTCGCCGGAATCCGTCAAGCCGGGGGCGCCAGTAGAATGCCACGGCAAGAACGCATCGATGGCGGCGGCAAGACTCGCCGGGAAGACCGCCCGGATCGAGACCGACGACGTCGCAGGCGAGCGCGACCGCTACGGTCGACGACTCGCCTACCTCTGGTACCTGCAGGACGGCGAGTGGATCCTCTACAACCTGGAGGCCGTCACCAACGGTGATGCGCGTGCGTACGCGTACGCGAACCAGCAGTACCTGCACCGGGCAGCTTTCGAAGCAGCAGAGAAGACCGCCCGGGCACGCGGCGCCGGACTCTGGGCCTGCGAGTAGCGCGGGGGCCGGGTCGCGAGAACGAGGCGCCCCGACGGACCCGTTCTCAGCGGGAAAGTTCCGCCGAACTCGCGAGTGCCACGAGGACCGGCATGCCGTCGTCGACGAGCGCGTCGAACACCTCGACCGCGTCGAGCGGATCGGCGTGCAGGCGCTCGGAGTACTCCCGCCAGAGGCTCAGCGGCGGGAAGTAGACCCGACGAATCGACGGGGCGACGAAGGTCGGCGGCTGCGACGGGGTCGTCAGGCGATCGGAGGTGAGAAACACCGTCGAGGCGGCTCGCAGGGACGTCGCCACGGACGGCGGGACCGATTCGTCCCCGAGCAGCACCGGCGGCAACACCGGCAACGACCGGACGACCCAACGCGGAGACGGCAGGCACGCGGCACGCATGCGCAGCAACGCCTGCACGGAACAGCTCGACGAACAGCCGGCGTGCAGGAGCACCGAGAGCGGACCCGACGACACGTTCTCACCGAGACGGCGGCGAAGCACGGACGTCCAGCTCTCGAGCAGGTCGACGAGGCGGTCGGCGCACGCACACGAACGACTTTCCCGAACCACGATCCGCATCGTCGACGACGGCGCGCGGCCGGGCAGGGGGCGTTCCCGGGGAAACACACGAGGAACACACAGGTCGCGAACAGGGGGCAGGGGACGGTCAGTGGACGGGCGGGGCGGCGGACTCAGCCACCGGGAGCCGGACGCGCCGCCTTCAAACGAGCGAACGCCCGGCGCAACTCCCGCCGGTAGAGCGACCAGGCGACGCCGCGACGCCGCGCGTGACGGAAACTGTGGTGATGCACCTCGGAGCGCAGCAAGGACGGGTACGCGGAACCGTGCAGGCCGAGGAGCCTCTCGAACTCGTCACGCGACCGGGAACGTGCGGTCGCGAAGAACACGGCCGCGAGCAGGGACGGCGAGTACGACGAACCGTTCCCGAGAACCGCGCGGGCGTCGTCGTCGAGGAGACGGTACGGGCCGAGCACGGCGGCGGCCTGCTCCGCCAACTGCGCCTTCTCGCCGGCGAGACGGAGGCGCTGGTACTCGCGGTTCGCGCGATCGCGTCTCTCCTCCCACGCGGGATCGACGTCAGGCAACGGATAGACGTGCAGACGGGTCGACGAGACGATCCGGTGGATCGTCCTGGCGTCGTTGGCGTCGGACTTCTCCGTCGCGGACGAACCCCGGGAACGCGCCGTATGGATCGGGCGGAACACGTAGATCTCGTGACCGGCAGCACGCAGCGCCTCGACGACGGTGCGACGCCGACGGGCGTCCCACGACTCGAAGGTCGACTCCGCGACGATCTTGTGGGGCCGGACGAGGGTGGCGAGAAAATCGTCGACGGAACGGAACCGGGCGACATCGACCCCGTCGAAGGTGACGTGGACGTCCTTGAACGACCAGTCGAGAGCGGCCAGCGGCCGCGGATCGTAATCGATCGCCCGGGGAACGGGGCCCGCGGCCGCCATGCCCTCCCCGCAGGAACGCGGAGCGACGGGAGTTGACATGCCCGCCGAAGAGCGGGACTCAATGTGCCCGTCGTGACCTGAAGGCCTCCGAGCGTTCCTGCGGGGATGCACTCGGGCATCTGTCAGCGAACGAGGCGAGAACGCACGGGTCTGGAGACGCACCAGGAAGTGCGGACGTATCGAGCGACGGACGCACGGTCGGGTGCGTGCCAGGGCCGACGAAGACCACACGACGCGGACAGCGGGGCCTCGTGCTGGCGCTCGTGACCTGCGCGATCGTCGCGGCTCCCGTGACGGGCGCACGGGCCGAGCCGCGCGAACCTGGAGACGACGGAAGTGCCCTCGACGTCGGCGGGCCCGGAACCGAGAGTCACGAGACCGGTAGTCCGGACACGGCGGCGAGCGACGGTCTTCCCGAGGTCGTCGGCGAACTCCTCGACCTCCGACTCGACGCGCAGGCAGCCATCACTGAAGCGGAGATCGCCCGGGCGGACGCCGAACGCGCACGCGTGCACGCCCGCGCCGCGGGATTCACCGCAACCGTTGCACGCCTCCGTGCGCGGCACGCGCGCGCAGTCCTCGAACGCTGGGCTGCGGACCTCTACCGCAACGAGGTCGGAATACAAGCCTACGTCGACCTCGCCGAAACAGGGCTCCTGCAACCAGAGCGCACGCTCGACGTCGCTCACTGGCTCGGCGCCGCCGGCCGGAAACGTGAACGGGCGATCGAGAACGCCGCGCAACTCGTCAAGCAGGCGGAGGAGCTCGAACGAATCGCGCTCGAGAGCCTCGCGGCGGCCGAGCAGGCAGAGCAGTACGCCGCAACCCGACGAGCCGAGGCGGACGTGATCCTCGAAAGCACCGAGACCGCGCTGCGCGCGGCGGTCGGTGACGACTTCAGGCACCAACTCACCGTCGGTCCAGACGGATGCCCGACGGATGCTCCCGACGGAAGCATCCGTTCCGGTTCGCCCGAGGACGTCGCCCGTCTCTGCGCACGAAGCGTCGCCCTCGCCCCGACACCGGAAGCGGCGCTCGCCATCAAGTACGCGTTCCGGACGCTCGGCGCGTCCTACGCCTGCGACGGCATCGGGAGAAACCTCCCTATGCGCTACGACTGCTCGTCGCTCGTCGCGCGGGCGTACGCAGAAGGCGCGGGCCTGCTCACCGCGACCGAGACATGGATACCGACCACCCGCAATCTCCTCCCCTGGGACGGGGCGTCACAGGTCGCCTGGGCGAGGACCATCGAATCCGAGGAGGCGCTGCCCGGAGACCTCGTCCTCTACGACACCGAGCACCTCGCGAGCCGACACGTCGTCATGCTCCTCGCCGACGGGCAGATGCTCCACGTCGCCGAATGCGGAGACATCTCCCACGTCACCGGCTTCTGGGGGTACGCCGACGGGACCGGGTACCACTACCTCGGCGTGCGACGCGTCGACCCGGCGATCGCGAGAGACCCTACCTTCATCCCTGGCGAAGGCGACCCCTGGCTCAACGACGGTGTGCACACCGACCCGGAGACACCCCCGGTCGGCGACGAACACACCTCGAGAACCGGCACCATCGACGGCACGGCCACCACCTCTGGGACGATCCCTGCGCCGGAGCCGACCGCAGAGCAGGAGAAGCGCACCGGACCGGAGACCGGGTCATGGGGGGCGGACCGGGCCGAAGCCGCGCGCAGCCGCGACCGGGAAGCGGAACGCATGACACGCCGCTACGACGAACGCAGCACGACGCGCTGACGGGTCGCCCTCGCGCTACTTGTCGAGCGGGCCGGCGAGAAGCTCGACGACGAAGAGCGAGCGGCCGGTCTCGTCGAAACTCACGCGCCAGCGACGCGACGCAGAAACAACCTCAAGCGTCGGCCAGTCCCGCAGCGGTGGTTCCGCCGTCACCTGCGCCCGTAAAGCATCCGGGGACGCCAGGTCGTCACGCAGCGCCGTGAAGAACTCCTCGAAAAGCACGTGACACCCGCCCGGGCAGCCGCCGGGCACGCCGAGAGCGATCATCCGGACGTCGCCACGAGCCCGCAGCGACGTCACCTCGACGAGATCGACCGGTGTCACCACCACGAAACGATCCCCTGCGAGCATCAGATCAGTCGAGCGACCGTCGAGAAGCGACAGGAGAAACCGCCGGAGAGAGACCTCGAGACGCTCGACGGGGATCACCGGGGCCGGGTTCGCCGCGACAGAGACGGCCGGCGGCCGTTCGAGAACCACGATCCGCTGCGTCGTACACCCCGCCAACGGGAGGAACAGAACCACGAGACACAGCAGGCGGACGAACGGCGAACGGGAGGAACGGAGCGGAGGCACCGCGACGACGGTGGCCGGGAACGGGCACCTGTCAACACTCGGCGTCCGCCCACTGGACCGAGGCGGAATCCGGCGCACCGTCGGCCGCATGGAACGAGACACCCGCGACACGTTCGAGGCGCTCACCCGAGGGATCGAAGAGGAGCTCTCGGCGAGACGCGAACACGAACTGTCCCGGCGCAGGCGCGCGGTGCCGTACCTACTCCTCCACGTCGTGGTCGGCGTCACGGCGACGACCGTCGTCGGCATCGCCTCGCCACCGTTTGGGGTCTTGATGTTCCTCGGACTGACCTGGGTTACCCACCGTATCCTCCTGAGGATCGTCCCAGACACGGATCGCTAGCCCCGGCGACGCCCGGAGAGGACGCGCAGACTCAGGACAGCGCGCGCAGCGCGAAGCCGAGCCGGCGCGAAGCGCCCTGAAGGCCACACATCGTCAACGCCCTCTCGAGCGCCTCGACGTCGAGCGTGGCGAGCGCAGACGCCTTGAGATCGAGAGGAAGATCCCGCCGCAGCGTCGCGACCGTCGCAGAGCGACGGGCGAGCGGGAGGTCACGGCGGAGGGAGACGATCCCCTTGGGGCCGAGCACCTTGCGAAGCTCCTCGTCGGACGCGGCCTCGATGGCGTCGAACGACCCGAACGCTTGGACCAACTTCGCGGCGGTCTTCTCCCCGACGCCGGCCACACCGGGAAGATTGTCCGACGGCTCACCGCGCAGCGACGCAAGCAACGCGTACCCCTGCGGAGAAACACCGTAGGCGTCCCTCAGCGAGTCCACGGTCACGACCTTGCCGTCCGGGGTCCGGACCGAGACCATCGGGGAGAGCAACTGGTAGGCGTCACGATCGGACGTCACCACGACGCTACGGACACCGCGTGCTTCGGCGAGCGTCACCGCGGACGCGAGGATGTCGTCCGCCTCGTGCGCGGGATCGTCACAGACGACGAGACCGGCCTGTCGAAGGGGCGAAGGAGCCCAGGACAGCTGCTGTGCGAGCTCCTGCACAGGCGGCGTACGCGTCGCCTTGTAACCAGGATCGAGCTCGCGGCGCCACGAGCACCCGTGCCGGGTATCGAACGCGACAACCAGGTGCGTCGGGCGCGCCGCATCGACCATCTTCGCAATCTGCAGGAGCAGGCCGTGCACCGCCCACACCGGCCGGCCGGCGTGGCTCAGACCGGTACCGGAGAGCGCATGGAAGGAACGGTAGAGCAGGTTCGTCCCGTCGACGGCGAGCAGACATGGTTCTGGCACGACCCCGACTGTGATGGCGGGGGCGACGTACGCATAGCCCCGCAACGGGGCGGCCCGGGGCACCCCCGCGGGCGCCCTCCCGGAAACCCGGAGAGCTCCGGAGAGCGTCGCGAACCCCCTACGAACCCCGGTTCGCGAGTGACCACACGTCGAGCACTCGTTCCGCAGGCACCGACGACGCGCCCGACAGCAGCAGACGGGTCAAGAGACGACGCTGGGAAGGCTCGACCCGCGGCGGCGGGACCAGGAGCAGCAGGAGCACGAGCATCCTCAACGACGTCGCCGGAGCACCGATCAGGTTCAGAGCCTCCACGCTCGATGCGAGCACGTCGAGAGAGAACTCCGCAGCCCGGTGAGCGATCGCGCCGCCGGCGGACGGAAGAAGGTCCCAGACGCTCGGCACGGCGAGACGGTCGAGCGTCAACAGGAACGGATGCGCCGCCGAGGGCGAACGCGGCGGCACCGCCCCCGACTCGACCGCCACGACGATCGCGTCGACGAGACGGCCGAGCGACGACGGCAACCCGAGCGAACCGGACAGACGAGGCGAGAACGGGGGCTCGAGCACGTTGAGCAGGACCTCGAGGCGCGAGCAGGCGTGCACGAGCAGCCCCGGGTCGACGGGATCGGTGCCGTCGAGGATCCGGTCGAGAACCAGGTGCAGACCCAGCGGCGGCAGCGGCAGCGAGCGCGCCGCGGAGCAGACCTCGCCCGGCGACATGTGCGGGGCGAGACGCGAGAGCACTCCGGCAGACAGCCACGTGGAGAGGGCGTCGCGACGCTCACCGGGGTCGAGCGTGCCCGGATCGCGCACGCCGGTGAACACGTCGATGGCCGCGGGCGGGATCCCGGTCGCCTCGAACACCCTCGGCAATTCGCCGTGCGCGAGCGACTCGATGACGTCCTGTGCGCACCCGCCGCGCTCAACCGGTTCGGGCATCGTGGAACTCCTTCGCCGATGTACCGGGACGCAGCATGGGCGCTGCGGGCATCTGCGCATACCCGGATGCGGGCGGGAGTGCAGTGCTATCCCTGGTTCCGAGTATCGAGCAAGTCAGCGCCGCTGTTAGTGCCACGTTCACGGACCCTGGAGGCGGTCCGAGACACCGTGCCACGACCGCCATGCCGAATCGAGCGCGGCGAGATGCATCTCCGTCGACGACGAACGGGACAACGTCGTGCGCAACGCCTCGTAGATGTCGCCGGCGATCTCCGTCGGACACTCGGCGAACAGACGCTCGCCGAAGGTCCGCGCGCCGTCAGGGTCGTACACGCCCCACACCACGCCGCGGCGATCGAGCAGCGAACACACCGGTTCGAGAAGCGACGCCGAGCCCGTCCAAACACCGTCCCCCGATCCGGCCAAACCCAGCGAGGCAAGATCGCACGAAATCTCGCCGTCGACACCGAGAAGCGCCCCGATACCGAGAAGCACCTCGATACCGTCGTCGCGAAGGCGCACCACCGCCAACGTGTCCACGAACGCATGTTACCGATACCATACATTGCCGTCGAATCGGCCCGGGCGGTGGTATCCAGAGGCGTGACACAACGACCGCCATCACGGAGCGACCCTCGAAAACGATTCGGGCATCGCCTGGCGTCCCTCAGGAAGTCCCGCGACTGGACCCAGGGCGATCTCGCGGAGCACTCTGGCATCCACCGGAGCTACATCTCCGGGCTCGAGAACGGCGAACGCAACATCGGGCTGCTCAACCTCGTGCGGCTCGCCGCGGCGCTCGACGTCTCACCGGTCGAGCTCCTGCGTTGGGACGAACCGGAAGGCTCTGGCCCCGCGTGAGCGTCCGGCACACAGTGCCGGGCGTGTTCCTCCTCGCCTACACCGACCTCCGACGCGGCGAGCGCACAACGCTGAGCGGCTGCACGGCACGGTCGCTCCGGCGGGTCGGCGCCGACGTCGCCGTGGTACTCAACTGCTCGACGCACAACGCGAAACGGCTCCGACGCGACGCCCGCTACGACCACGTCGTCACGTACTCGCTCGAGACGGGGAAGGCAATCCCGGGCAGGTCGTCGAAACGCGACCGGGTCGACGTCACCGTCCTCTCCGACTCCGACCTCGTCCTACGAGGCGGCGGACCTGCGAGCATGCTCTGCGAACTCACCGTCGACGGGAAGACCGCCTCGGTCGGGGCGGTCGACGAACCCGGGAAGACGCTCTACGCGCTCCTGGTGCGCATCGACGCGACGCACCCGGTCATCCTCGTCGGCGGCGGTCTCGAGAACCTCGACGATCCTTCCGTCATCGAGAACGTCATCCGCAGCGGGTTCGTCGACACCCACCGGGCACGGCCGACGAGCGAACCGGGTCGGGTGCCGCGCGCGCAAGGCATCCTCGCCCGAGGGTTGCACTCCTACGGCGACGGGACGTACCTGAACCCCGACGGCTGCAGCGTCCACTGGGCGAGACTCGGACACTGACGACGAGCGAGGCCCTATGCCCCGGCCAGGGTCGTCGGCATGATCGGAACGTGAACGAAGACACCGCCGAACGCATCGCCGCCGGGGCACCCGCGAACGTCCGCGAGACGTTCCTCCGAACGGTGCTACCCGGTCTCGGACAGACCCTCCTGCAGGTCCGCGCCAACCCGGCGCGCATCAAGCGCTGCAACGCGCGGCAGGCCAGACGCGTCATCTCGCTCATCGACGACCCGACGACGCTCGCCGATATCGCCGACCACGAACAACGTGTGTCGGTGCGCGAGGCCATCCGCAACAACCCGGTCTGGCAGGACACCCCCCACGCGAAGACGTGCTCGCACTGTCGCGACGAGCAGACGCTGCCGCTCGGGGACATCGAGCGCATACGTGCCGCCGTCGGACCCAGGGACGCACGCATCGCCGCGTTCGGCACCTCCGACGTCTGTCACGAGAAGATCCTCGAGACGCTGAAACGGGTCGAACCGGCCATCCAGCCGGAACTGTGGCGAACGGCGTTCACCAACGTCCTCGCCTACTCGGTGCGGGCGTACGTCGAACTCGCCGCCGGACGCCTGCCCCTGGCGGTCCAGGACGCCCCGCCCTGGGAAGGGAGCAGCCAGGCGCACATGCGGCGACTCCTCGCGAACGAGCCACGGGCGACACGAGCGCTCCTCGACTTCGCCATCACGACCGGATCGGTACCGTCCCACTGGGACGTGACCGACGAGGAATGGTGCCGGGTCCTACGGGAACGCGACATCGTCACGATCGGCGGGGCGCACCGCGTGCCGCTCCGGGCCGTGCACGCCACCTGGGAGCAGCTCTCCTCACGGGCGCGTGTCGGCGCGCTCGTCCACGCAGAAACCCTCGCGGAACTCGAAGGTCTTCTCGGGGCGTTCGACGAAGCCGACATCGACGAGGCACGCGGCCGGGACGCCCTGGCTCGACACATCGTCGCAACCATCCAGCGCTTCCCCGAACTCGAGGGCACGCGCAGACTGGGGCTGGTCGCCATGCTGCCGCGGCGCGAGATCGGCGAATACCTCCTCGGACGCCTCGGCGCACTGCCGGAACCCGGACAGATCCCCGACATCCTCGCCCTCTACAACCTCGGGCAACGCACGACGTCGCACCGTTTCCTGATCGACCAGGCGGGGAGGAACGAGGCGGCCGGCGAGCACCGAGAGACCAGACGCGCCCTCATCGAAACCCTCGTGCGAACGGCCCGACCGGGCGAGATCTTCTCCGCGGCGAACCGGGTGAGCGAAGCCGCCCACGCCTACGTCTGGGAACAGCTCGATGGCGAGAACTCGATCGTCGCGTTCGCCGGTCTCCTGGAGGAATGGGCGGGCACCCTGCCGGAACTCGTCGAGACCGCGCGAGAACTCGGGCGATGAGCAGAAACCCTGCCGAGAACGAGACGGGCGACACCGTCGACGGCGTGGAAGACCCCCGTTTCGCCGCGCATCTACCCTCCGGGAAGCTCCTCGACTGGGCGTGGGAACGCCAGCGCGGGAAACGGAACCGATTCAACGCCACCCCCGGCCTCGACGCCGTGCAACGAGCCTGGGACGGGCTCGGCGACGACGACGTCGCGAACCTCGCCACCCACAGTGACGACCCGGACGTTCTCGACTGGGTCGCGCGCAACGGCGCGCGGCGCACCGGTGTACGGTCCGCACTGCTACGCAACGGCCGTCTGCGCTACGAGACACTGGTAGAACTCCTCGAGCGCGGCACCAGCGGAGCCGAACGCGACGGCATCGTCGGCACGCGCAGCAACCAGGAACTCTGCCGCCTGCTCCTCGCCGGGCACCCCTTCGCCGGCAACCCCAGGCACGTCGTCGGCTGGATCGTCGGCAGCGCGTGCGGAGGCCACCTCGAAGCGGACGAACTGGCGAGCCTGATCGCCGTCCTCGACGTCTCACACCACTCCGCCCTGCTCGCCGAACTGCTCCGGGCCGAGCACGACGGGCAGGGGTTCCCGCTCGACCCCGTCCTCGACCTGCTCGAGGGCGACGCCGGGAACGACGTGCACCCCAACGGGTGGCGAAGCCTCGGCGCGCACCTCGCCCAACGAGGCACCGCCCGTCAAATACGCCGGGCGTTGGCGGCGACGGATTCCGCGTCCCTGCGAGCCGCGCTCGTGAGCGCACGCAGACTCACGCTCGCCCAGGCGTTCGCCAAACACGGGAACGAGCACCGTCTCGCCGTACTCCAGCAACTCGCCGAAGACCGGCTCATCGACACCGACGAGGCCCCGCTCGTGGCGAGCGTCATCGAGAGCGCGGCCGGCGGGAACCTGGGTGGGAACTCCGCGGCGGCCCGCAGCGCGCGCGGCCTGCTCCACAACCTGCGCTACGAACCCGCGGCGGTTCACTGGCTGACCGCGAACGGCTCGCCGACGGTAGCCGGAACCGTCGTGTGGCACACCGACTCCGACGCGGCCCTGCTCTCGGCGCTCCGCCGCAACACCGAGAGCCACCGGCTCGCCGGGGCACACATCTGGCGGGTCGGACGCGTCTGGGACCGGCTGTCGACACGAACCCGCACGTCGATCGTCGCGACCTTCGACGTGCTCCTGCTCAACAACCTCGCACCGGGACCCGTGCGGGACTGGATCGTCGCATGCGGCCCGGTGTCCGCCGTCAACGGGCTGACCCTCAAGAAGACCGAGCAACGGAGCCTGATGGACAGGGTCGAGAAGGAGCGCGACCCGGAACTCGCCTGGGTCGCCGCCCGCATCGCGGAACGGCCCCGCGACCGCGTCCGCATGGCCGAGATCGGGATGCTCGGAGAAACATGGGAGAGCGGCATACGGAACTGGTTACGTGGAGCGACCTCGAGCGAGATCGTCAAACTCTGGGGAGCAGCCGGCGCACGGCACGGAAACCAACTCGGCAAGCTCCTGGTGGCGAACCTCCGCGCCAGCGAAGAAACGAGCTGGCTCGACCGACTCGTCGCGGAACTCCGCATCGAGTGGCAGGACGCCCCGACACCGGTGCAGCAAGCGGCAGCACACTGGCTCTCCGGACGTTGCGGCAGCGACCCGGACACCTGGAGCGCCATCTGGAGCCTTTACCCTGAATGGACCGGGACGCTACCTGAACTCGTCGACGCGGCAAGCAACATCTGACATCACTTCAGAGAAAACGGAACGCGGGGAGAGAACGCAGAGCCCGACGGGCCATGCGGTCCGTCGGGCTCTCGCTCGGGCCGGACCGGCTCATCGTCGGTCCTCCTGCCTTCGGCGGCATTCATCGCCGCCACCTTCGAGCGTGCCGGACCGGCCAGCGTCGCGCACGGGACCCGGCGGCGTTTCCTTACCGGGACCGGCCGACCAGAGCCCGTCCGCGCCGGGGCGCTGCCCTGAAGGGCATCCCGCTGACATATCCCCGCCGGACAGGACCGTCGGTCCGGTGAGCACCCAACACTCCCGGACACGAGCCGCCATCCTCCTCGAGGGGGTGCGCAGAACCCATCCCGGAGCGGGCCAACCGACCCTCGACGGTCTCGACCTACGCGTCGACGACGGCGAATTCGTCGCCCTCACCGGGGAATCGGGCTCCGGGAAGAGCACCATCATCGGACTCTGCTCGGGTCGCCAGCAGGCGGACGCCGGAAACATCCGGATCCTCGGCCGCGACATCACACGCATCGGGGCGAACAGGCGCGCGGAACTGCGCAGACGTGTCGCGACCATCTTCCAAGAGTACGAACTCCTCCCGGACCGCACGATCGGCGAGAACATCGCGTTCACCCTCGAGATCAACGGGATACCGGGCGAGGAAAGGCGCAGACGCGTCGACGAGGCGCTCGAGCTCGTCGGACTGCCCTCGCGGCGAGAGGCCCTGCCGGAACAGCTCTCCGGCGGCGAGCAACAGCGAGTCGCCGTCGCCCGGGCCGTCGCCCTCCGTCCGTCGATCATCCTCGCCGACGAACCGACCGGGAACCTCGACGAGGAGAACGGAGAACTCATCTTCGACCTCCTCTCCACGCTCAACCAGGCGGGCACCACCGTGCTCGTGACCAGCCACGACGTGAACCTCGTGACCCGACTCGGTCTGCGTACCCTGCGAATCCACGACGGACGCGTCCGCACCTACCGGCGACACCAGGCAGGACGCTGATGCGCGGAATCCGGAGACTCTGGTGGACGGTTCGTGCGACGAGTCGCAACCTCTGGAACGGACGCGTGAGCGCCGCGCTCGCCGCCGGAAGCATCGCCCTCGCCCTCGTGCTCACCACCGCCAGCCTGCTCATCGGGAACCAGACCGACCGGCTGAGCGACCACTGGACAGGGCGGGCCGACATCACCGTCTACCTCTGCGCCCGAGCGAGCGCGTCGCCGCGCTGCGGCGGCGTGACGACGGACGAACAGATCGCCGCACACGAGGCACTCATCGCCGCAAGACCGGAGGTGACCTCCTACTGGTTCGAGAACCAGGCCGACGCATGGAAAGCGTTCACCGAACGATTCTCCGGGAGCAGCATCGTCGAGAACCTCGACGCGTCCGCCCTCCCTGAGTCCTACCGGATCAAGCTCGTCGACGGCACGGACAGGGAGGCGTTCGTCGACGACCTCGAAGAACAGCTCGGAACGGTCGGAGGCTTCGAGATCGTCCAGGACCAGCGGAACGCCCTCGCCGGGTTCTTCTCCGTCGCGAACCGGCTCAGGACCGGCGCGCTGGCGCTCGCCGCGCTCCAGGCAGGCATATCCCTGGCACTCCTGACCCACCTTCTCCGCTCCTCGGTGACCCGGCGGAACAAGGACATCCGCGTGATGAGCCTCGTCGGCACGTCCCACCGCCAGATCAGGGCGCCGTTCATGTTCGAGGCGCTCGTCGTCTACACCGCCGGCGTCGCCCTGGCGGCCGGGGCCGTACTCGGCGGACTCAACGTGGCCCGAAACATGCTCGAGCGTGCCGGAGGCACGGACGCCCTCCTGGTCGCGGACGCCGCCGCGTTGCGGCACGTCGCGGCGCTCTACCTCGCCGGGCTCGCCGTCGGGTGGCTCACCGTGCGGCTGACGCTACGAACGCGCCTCCGGGAAACGAACTGACGACACCCGCCCGCCGAGCACCGACGGCGCAGAGCAGCGTCACGGACCGGTCGTGGTCACTGACGTAGGCACCGTGGACGTCGGCGCGGCGGAATCCTCGGCAGGCTCCTCGCCGGGCGCCGATTCCGCATCGGCGGCGAGGTCGTTCACCTCATTGGCCGGGATCTCCTTGACCAACCCGCGCACCACCACACCACCGGGAACCTCCTGGAACCGCAGCGTCGTCTGGTACCCTCGGGAACCCTCGAGACCGGCGACGAACAACTCCGTCCCGGCGCGCGACTCGATCGCGCGGACCGCGGCACCACGTTCGGTGAAACGCCACTTCAGGCTCTCGAGAACAGTTTGCGCCGTCGTGTCCTCCGGCGTCAACGGAACCGAGGCTGCCGGAGCGGTTGTCGACGTCGACTCCCCGCCCTCGACGACCGGGGAGTCGGCGGTGACCGCCCGGAAGAACAGGTACACCGAGTACTCGTCCGTGGCCATGCCCGGGAACACCATGTTCTTCGTCTGCACCGAGCCCTCCCCGAAAGAGCCGAACGCGTCCGGGAACACGCGCGCTGCGGAACGCGCGTCAGAGTCGGCGAGCACAAGGATCTGCGACTTCGGGGACGACGCCTCCGGCAGCGTCGACGACCCCGAATGCGGGACCGTGGTCCCCGGCGACGACGTCGACTCGGTCGAGAGCAAGACGCGGAACGCGAAGAAACCGGCGACCGGCACCAGGACCGCGAAGAGGAGCATCAGACGTTGACGGAGGGACCAGTACCACCAGAACACCCAGATGACCGTCCTTTCCGTGAAGGGAAGCGCCAGAGACCTGCTCAGCCCGGAAGCGCCGACAGCACCCGGCGAAGCCGGGCCGGCGGCAGATCGTCACCAACCACGAGCATGTCCCGCAGAACCTCGAGCCAGCAGCGCTCGGCCGAGAGCAGCATGCACACGTCGGACGCGCTCATCCCGTCACGGTGCCCGATGGCGTCGAAGAACGCCGACCGCGAACGCTCGAGCGCATCGTCGAGGACGAGCACGGCCTCCACGAGCGCATCCTCGCTGGGCAGTCCGAGCGACGCGGCGATGCCGTTGCGCAGCGATTCGACGCGCGAGAGCACACCGCTGAGCGGATCGGGAAGACAACCTCTGTCCATGCCAACCACCGTCCTCGGGCCGGACCGGGCGCCGCAGGACACCGGATCGCGATGTGCGCGACGGTTGAGACACCTCGTTGACAACGAGGTACCGGAAACAGCGGAACACCCCGGACGGCGCGAAGTTCTCGGCGGAAAAAGCAGAACAGGGCCCCGAAGGGCCCTGTTCTTGTTCGTGGGGACGGTACCCGACATCGTCGGGAACGTTCTGTTTAGCCGGCATCCGCCGGTGATCGTGTCTCTTCGCGACGGCGCAGGAGCGACAGGGCGAAACTCACAAGTGCCACCCCGCCACCGAACGCGGCAAACGTGCCGATCGGGAGACGATCCGTCGTCGTGGCCTCCTGCGGGGCGACCAGCTCGACGGCGGCATTCTCCTGCTGGACACGCAGCATGCCGAGGAGGGTCTCCGGGGAGACGAGCCCTACGGCCTGCGGGGTCACGTTCGTGGACGTCCCCCGCGTCGAATCCTGCCGACCGCGGCGCGGCGTGGCCTGCACGCTATTCGCCGTCACGGCCATGGGCTGCGCGGCGGTCAACGTCGGCAACTCCGGGGCCACCAGCGGTGGCACGGTGAGCGTCGGGACCTGCAACTGCGGGACACTGATCGTCGGTACCTGCAACTGCGGGACACTGATCGTCGGTACCTGCAACTGCGGGACACTGATCGTCGGGACCGTGAGGGACCCGGTGGTGGACGCCGCAGGGGACTGCGGAGCGACCAGAGTCGGGGTCGTGAGCGTCGGCGCGACCAGAGTCGGCGACGATGGGAGCGTCACGGTCGAGCCCTCGTCGGACCCCGCGAAAGCAGGGGACGGCAGAAGCACGAAGCCTGCTGCGAGAGCGACGCCGAGACGTCCGAGAAGCGTCATACGGTGCATGACAGTTTCCTCCTATGTGATGCGACGAATGTCGCGTGTGGTCCCCCTCACCGTTGGGGCCGGTGCGGCCGCAGCCAAACGGTCAGCGACGCAGCGGAAGGCCCTCGGGCAGGTCGAACTCGGCCGGGTTGACGTCCTGGCCGACCGCCGACGACCCCCCCAGGAACCCCGTCTCGGTGTTCCAGTCGTAGCGCGGCCCGGCCGACGGGAGCATCGGCGACGTCGGAACCTGGGCGTTACGACCGATCTTCTCGACCCGCGCGGCACGCTTGTTGATCTTGGCTGACTCCTTCTGGAGCATCCGTTCGCGCGACTGGGCGGCCTTCTCCTCGACGGCCCGCTGCGTGGCTTCCCGGCGACGGGCCTTCTCGGCTTCCTTCTCCGCCTTGATGTCCGCGCGCTCCGAGCGCTTGCGCGCCTTCGACTGCATCTTCTCGATGCGGGCACTTTCGCGCTCGAGACGCTTGATCGAGCGCAGCTGCTCCCGGGTGCTGTCGGCATCCGCGCGGAGCCGGTCCGCTTCGGCGTCGAGCTCGGCCTTGCGTGCACCGGCCTCCTGGGCGTCGATGCTCTTGGTGAGCTTACGACTCTCCTTCTCCGCGGCTCGTTGCGCCCGCTTGGCGTCCTTCTCGACCTGGCGGTCGGTGCGGGAGCGTTCCTTCACCGACGAACGGCGCTCGTCCTGTTCGGCCTTGTTGATCCTCTTGTCGGTACGATCCACGTCCTTGCTCTGGCGCCGGAGGTCGCGCTCGGCCCGGCGAGACTCGCCGCGACGGGTGCGCCCCTGCTTGCGCTGGTCTTTGCGGGACTGCTTGAGCGACTCTTTGAGGGCCTGCTCGGTCTCCTTGAGCTCGGCGATCCTCGAACGTTCACGCTCGCGGAACTCCTGGCGCAGGGCTTTCTTCGCCGCGCGGGATAGCCGCCCCTGCTGCAGGCGCTCGCCCAGCGACAGGCCGGCGGCCTTGGCTGCCGCGCGACGGACCTTCTCCTCGTCGCGCTCCTCCTGCCGACGCGTCTTCTCCGCCTCGAGCGCCTGCTTGCGCTCGAGACGCGACCTGACCTTCTCCGCCTTGATCTGGTCACGCTCGAGACGTGCCTGCAGGCGGCGCTCGCGCCGCTTCTGCCGGGCATTCTTGTCGAGAAGCCCTGCGAGGCCGCGAGGCGTCTCCTCTTCCTCGCCCTCAGCTCCGGTCTCCGGCGACGGGGTCGACGCGTCGATCCTGGTCGCAGCGAACGTGATACCCGACGAACCGCGGTCGCCGATGAGATCGGCGAGATGCGAGAGATCGCCGTCGGCGGCGACGTCGGACCCGTCGATGTCTTTGAACAGGATCGCCGCGGCGCGACGAACGTCTTCGCTCGTCGTACGTGCCAGGACGTCGTCGACCAGCGAGGAGAGCCACTGCGCGACCGCGTCCCGGTACTCTGCGGGAAGGTCCGCCACGAGCCCTTCGATGAACCCGCGGCGGTCGACCACCGGCGCCTGCGCGTCGAGTACCGGCACCGGCAACTCCATCGTCTCGGCCGGGCGTGTCTCGCCGCCCTTGCGACCACGGAACGCCCGACGCGGCGGGCTCGCAAGGACGACCGCCGGCTGATCCGGAGGCGCGACTTCGCCGTTCTTTGCGGCGTTCTCTGCCGCGAGCGCGGCGGCGCGTTCGGACTTCTCCCGGGCAGCCTGCTCGCGCTGCGCTTGGCGAACCTCCACGCGAGACCGTATCGCTTCCCGACGCTTCTCTTCCGCCTTCTCCCGGCGTTCGCGACGCGCGTCGGCCACCGCTTCTTTCGAGGCGACGATTTCCTGGCGGGACTCCTGACGTTCGAGTTCCCGCTTCGCCCGTGCCTCTTCTGCGAGGCGGCCTCTCTCCTTCGCCTGCTCCTCTCGGAGCCGGATCGACTCTTCACGCGCGGCCAAGCGTTCCGCGCGCAGCCGCTCCCTCTCCTCCTGCTCCCTCGCACGCTCTTGCTCTCGGGCCTCCCTCGCGGCGAGCTTCGCGGCGGCCTTCTCCGCAGCCTTCTCCGCGGCCTTCTCCGCGGCCTTCTCCGCGGACCTGGCATCCTTCGCTGCTCTCGCTGCGGCACGCGACTCGTCGCGCGCTACTGCGGCTGCCTGCTTCTCGGCCTGTTTCTCGGCGATGCGGCGCTCGCGAGCCTCCCTCGCGGCGAGCTTCGCGGCGGCCTTCGGATCGACCTCGTCCGTCTTCTGCTCCGGCGACGCATCGTCCGCGGCATCCTCTTCGGCCACTTCAACCGATGGGAGGACTTCTTCCAAGACGCTCGCTTCCAACGGATCACCCGCCGGCGACGCGCTCGTCCCAACGATCGCGGAAACCTCCGTAGCCGGCGCGTCCGCCACCTCCACGGAGACACTGTCGGAGTCGAGGACGCGCTCCGACTCATCGGAGGCCTCCGCACCGACTTCCTCGGTCCTCGCAGCGGTCGCGGCAGCTCGAGCCTCGTTGCGCGCATCCTTGGCGGCCTGCTTTTCCGCCTGCTTCTCGGCAACGCGGCGGCGGCGTTCCTCGTCCCGGGCACGGGCGCGCGCCGCGCGCGGCGTCTCCACGTCGACCGTCTTTCCCTCGGCGTCTGGCACGTCCTCGGCGGCACCCCCGGCGCCTTCAGCGACAGACGGCGCTTTCTCCCGGGCCAGAAGTTCGGCGACCTTCGCCTCCGCCGCGCGCACACGCTCTTCGAGCTCCGCGCGCGCCTCGACATCCTCCTGACCGAGCCTGGACGCGATCGCGGCGCGGCGCTTCTCGCTCTTGGCCTGACGCAACTCGACCTCCGCCGCGGCGCGCGCATCGGTGATCAGGCGGCGGCGTTCGAGCTCGTCCGCGCGGCGGGCCTCCTCGGCCGCTCGCTCCTCCATGGCCCGTGTCTTCCCGCGCTCGACGTCGACACGGCGGCGCTCGAGGTCGAGTTGGCGGCGCGTCGCCACCAGGTCGGTCTCCGCAGCCATGCGCTCCGCGCGCGCCCGCTCCTCGCGGACGCGAAGCTCCTCGACGCTCAACTCCTCGCCGGCGGCCGCCACCGCCGGACGGCCCGTCAAATCCCGCTCGACGGGCTCGGCATCGACGGGCGCCTGAGACGTACCGACCTGTCCGGGAACCGCGGACGTCGAGGCGGAAGGCAGGACGTCGGCAGCAGGCGCCGCAGAGGTCTCATCGGAAACGGCCTCTTCGCCGCGGCGCAGGCGGCCGAAGAACCATCCACGAGACGCACGCTCCTCCCGGCGACGAGAACGACGGCGACCGAACCGCGGGAACCGGGCCTCGCCCTCTACCGCGGGCTCGCCGAGCACGGCGTCGTCGACATCGCGGACAGCGCCGGCGGCACCGAGAGCAGGGGACGGCGGCGTCGTGGTGCTCGCCCGCAGACGCTCGATCTCGGCGATCGTCGACGCGAGTTGCGCCTCGAGCGCCGCCCGGCGGGCCGGATCGAGGAGCGTCTTCTCCACCTGGCCCTGCAGCTCCTTGCGGCGCGCCTCGAGACGCGAGAGCACCTCGCGGCGCGTCCTCTTCTCCGCTTTCGACCGTTCGCGCTCGGCGCGGCGCACCTTGCGCTCCCGCTCCTTCTCCAGACGCGAGAGACGTTGACGCAGCTCGCGGGCACGCTTCTCCTGGAGCTCCCGTGCGCGTCGGGCGATCTCTTCCCGATCAGCCACCGGTCACCTCCTGCGGAAGACTCGCCGAACCCCCGGGAGCCAGACCGGCGGCAGCAGCAGCGAGATCGCCGGCGACGCACTCAGAAGCCTTGCCGCGGAACACCGCCCACGTGGACGACGCGAACGGACGATCGAGGAGCACCAGGCAATCGTCGGAGGAAGCGGTGGCGAGCACGAGCGCCTCCTCGTCGACGCGATACACCGACACCATCCCCGCAGACGTCGACGCCGCGTCGGTGAAGGAGAGCGACGCGTCCGAAAGGGCCGACAGGTCGGTCAGAACGGAGGCGGGGAATCCTCCGTTCGCGGACGAGAGACGACGCGCCTCGAGCTGGGCGACCGTGAGAATCGGACCGGCCGAGACGCCTTGCGTCCTGCCCCGGACCGCGGCGAACCCCGAGTAGCCGATGGCGGCGAGAATCGCGAGCAACACCAGCGTCACCGCGACCTCCAAGAACGAGAAGCCGACCCAGGGACGTGCCCGGTCCCCGCGGCCGGTCGGACGGATGACATCAGAAACCACCCCGCAGACGGTCGGGAAAACGGCACTCCCCGCACGAATACCAACGAAGAAGCGGGCGTCGGTCCGCTCCCCGGTTCACGCACGAGATACCGAGACGACCACCCAGCCACCCGCCGTATCGCGTCGCAGACGGAGACTCCACCTGCGCAACGGGCTCTCCGGATCGCCGGCGCGGACCTGCACCAGGACGTCCGTCCCGCTCAGACGCGGGGCACCGAACGAGAGCGCGAGCCCGCCGCGGACGGCGCCGAGCACCGGGAGCAGCTCGAGACGCTCGCGCTGCGACTCCGGCAGACGCGGCGCCAGAGCGGCGGCTTCGCCTGAACCGAGCAGCTCGAGGAACGACGCCAACTCGGCGTCGGTGGGCAGTGCCGGCAACGAAGAAGGTACTGCGCCGGGCACGGTCGTCGCCGAGGAGACCGCGTCCTCGGAACCAGGTATGACGATCGTCGGCGGCGGAACCGTCGGCGTGGGAACGCTCGACGGCGAGACGTCGGTGCCCGATTCGCCGCCCCCGGGACGGCCGGCAACCAAGGCGGCGACGAGGACGACGGCGACGAGAACGACGAGAACCGACCTGCCGCGGCCCGCGAGCAAACCTCGCACCGGTTTGGCGGCACCGCCGATACCGCTGACGATGCTCCCCGCCGCGGTGCTGAGCGCCTGACCGGCGCGTTCGACCGCCGGAGCCGGAGGCGTCGGACGAAGATTCGGGTGCAGGTACTCGGAGACCTGATGGGCGGGCGTGCCGTGCGGAGGTACCTCAACCGGCACCACTGGCAGACGCGAGACACTGAACTGCGCCGGATCGGCGAACGCGCCAGGTTGGCCGGGAAGCGCCCGGAGAAACTCCCCCGTCGACGGATCGATCGACCACACCCAGCCCTCGCCGTCGACGGCGGTGAGATTCGCGAGCACCGCCAGCGCATCGGCCTGACCGATGTGCCCGGCCTGCAGGTCGGCGACCAACGAGAGGTACTGCTCCTCGATCCGCATGAGTTCCGGATGCATGTTCCGCTCGACCTCGCGTCTTTCGCTGCTCGACTACCCGACCACCAACCCGTCCTCGCGCGGACAGGTTCGCGTCACCACCCGGCGGGCGGCACGGTCACAGTGTCGGGACGACGACCGCCCTGCGAGCGGCCCGATCTCAGCGGTGGGCGACCTTGCCCACCGAGCGCTGGGAGACCAGTAGCAGAGTGCCGTCGGTGACGGTGAACGAGCGGATACCGACGAGCTCGTGAACACCGTTGCGGGTCCTGGCCTCGACGAGGTCCACCGCGCACTGCTCGCCCACCGGCACCAGGGAGACCGAGTGCATCCGCGACTGCGGGCCGGGAAGATGGCGGACGACGTCCTCGAGCAAATCCGGGTGCTCCCAGACCCAGGAGGAGTCGACCCGGACGAACCCGCAACGGTGACTCATCGTTGAACGATCGATCTTGGCGCCGGGACAGACGAGGATGCCGCCGGCGATCCACGGGTCCTTCACCATCCCGTTGGGCAGGAAGCCCCGCGAGAAACCCTCCTCGACGAGCGCGGCGGGCTCCGCCCGCTCGAGAGAACGTCTGGCCTCCTCGGCGCGAAGGACCAGCAGGGCGCGGCGAAGCGACTCGTCGGAGACGCCGGGCAGGTCCTCGAGATCGAGCACGAAACGTTCGTGGTCGCCGGACCTTTTTCGTCTCCCTGACGTCTCTTTCACGACGACGACCGTGCGCAGGAACCCCGGATCGGGCATACGCGCCGGCACCTGGTCCGCAGGCGGCGAGCGGCAACCGTGAACGGGGCGGGGAACCCCTCGCACGCACACGAACAGGCCGGAAACCGGCCGCAGCCAGAATGGGAGACAGCATGACTCCGACACGACCCGGCACGGGTGACGACGACGTGACGACGGAACTCCCGGTCACCGGAGCGGACACCACGTCGAAGACCGGCGAGACGGCGAGAACGCCCACACGGGCCGCGAGGCCACGCAAAGACGTCTACCGACGACGACGCGAGACCGCTGCCGCGGTCCTCTTCGCCGCGGGAGGCATCCTGATCTGGTCACAGATCAGCGACACCATCTCGACGTTCTTCCGACGCTGACCGAGCGTCAAGACACGTATCACGAACAGAGAAGCGCAGCCCGAGGGCTGCGCTTCTCGCGCGTCCCGGCCCGAACGACGAGAACCGGGGAACGCGCGGGACGGGAACGACCTCAGAGCAGATCTGCGGCCAGCGTCGCGACCTGGGAACGCTCGCCACGCGTCAGGGTCAGATGACCGAAGAGCTCCTGACCGGCGAGACGGTCGGTGAGTACCGCGAGAGCGTTCGAGTCGCGCGACACGTACGGGTTGTCGATCTGGCTGGTGTCACCGAGGAACACCACCTTCGAACCCTCTCCGACACGGGTGAGGATCGTCTTGAGCGTCAACTGCTCGAGGTTCTGGGACTCGTCGACCAGGACGAACGAACGCCGCAACGAACGGCCGCGCAGGTACGTCACCGCGTCGAGACTCATGCGCCCCTGCTGGACCCACATGTCGACCATGCGGCGGGCATCCGGGTAACTGAGGCGGTCGCCGAGCGCGACGAGCGCGTCGATGACGGCGTCGAACCACGGTCCGAGCTTCTCCTCGACGGTCCCCGGGAGAAAGCCGAGATCCTGACCGCCTACCGACTGGACCGGGCGCAGGATGATGAGGCGATCGAACACTTGCGAACTCGGCTCGAACGTCTGCTCGAGCCCGGCAGCCAACGCCAGGATCGTCTTGCCGGTGCCGGCCGGGCCCGAGAGACCGACCACCGGCACCTCCGGGTCGAGAAGCAGATCGAGGGCGAATATCTGCTCCTTGCTCCGCGGTTCGAGACCCCACGCCGTCGAGTGCTTGACGCGCACCAGACGGCGATCGCGAACCCGACAGAGGGCCGACTGCGACCCGCTACGGAGCACGAAGAACTCGTTGGCCTCGGCGTCGTCGAGAAGCCCGGTCGGCGGCACGGGTGCGCCCGCGTAGACGGCGTCGACGAGCGAAGCGGGAACTTCCACTTCCCGCCAACCGGGGCGCGCGTCGACCCGATGGCGGGCCGGATGCCAGTCACGGGCGACGAGACCGAGCGCGGCAGCTTTCACACGGAGATTCACGTCCACGCTCACCAGCGTCACCGGCAGACCCGACTCGAGCAGGCCGAGCGCCGCGGCGAGAATGCGGTTGTCGCCGCGGTCGGTGCGCAGCCCGTGACCGGAGATGATGTCGAGACGCAACCCGTTGAGCTCGACGCGCAACGACGAATCGCCGGCCACCGGGACGGATCGACGCAGATCCCCGCCGGAGGACGAACGCAGCTCCTCGAGACGACGAACCACCCGCCGGGCGGCGGCTCCCTGGTCATCGATACGGGACTTCGCAGAGTCGAGTTCCTCGATCACGGTCACCGGAAGCACCACGTCGCACCCGGGAAAACCGTCGAGAGAATCCGGGTCGGCGAGCAGGACCGAGGTGTCGATCACCACCTGCATGCGGGAAGACCCGGCAGACGCGTCAGGGGAACCGATCGTCGAGTCCCCGTTCGGAGAGCGTCTACCCGCCACGTTCGACACGGTTCGTCGACGGGCGAGCGGGGCACCCATCGACAAAAACGACGTTGGGCGTGCGTTTTCCCGGACATCTGCGCGGGCAACCGCGGTGCACGGGCGGATGTCGTCGCAGCGGAGAACACCACCATAGGGGTATGCCACGCAGGGCCGATGCGCTCATAGAACGACGCCGCCGGGAGGCGGCAGAACGCGAAGCATTCCGGCGTCTACGACGTCAAACGCTCTCGCAGCTCTTCCTCGTACTCGCACTCACCGCGCCGGTGATCCTCCTCCTCGGACCGGGCGGGGACAACGGACCAGACGACACGGCGGCCCAGCCGGCAGAGACGCGCGCGGGCCACACAGAGGTACCTGCCGCCCCGAACACCGCGGAAACCGCGAGTGCGGCGACGTCGGCGGAACCATCCGCGCCGCGGGCCGTGCGACGAACCGCGAACCGCCACGGGGGAAGCCCTGCTTCCCGCTGGGTGACCCTCGAGTGCGAGAAGGTCGCCGAACTCGTCCGCCGCAACGGAATGCCCCTGTGGATGACGACCGTCGCATGGCGCGAATCGCGGTGCATCCACCGGGTGACGAACTTCGATCGACGCACGGCCGACCGGAGTTATGGGCTCTTCCAGATCAACGTCCTCGGAGACCTCTGGACCGAGACCCGCGAACGATGCGAACTCGAGCACCCAGAGCAGCTCCTCGATCCGGACGTGAACGTCTCCTGCGCCGCAGCCCTCTACCGGGCCTACGGCTACCGCCCCTGGGACTCGGGCAAGTACTTCGACCGCTGACGCACACGTTCACGTATCCCGGTAGCGGGGCCTGGACACCGGGCCTCGGGCGGTTCGACGCGCGAAGCAGCGCCGAGCAACCCGTACACAGGAAAAGCCCCCCGACCCGTCCCGCGCGAGCGGGAGAATCGGGGGGCTTTGCCCTGAGAGCTACAGGCGAACCCGAGCCCTCAACTGATCAGGAAGATCAGGCGCACACCACCGAGGTCGCCGTGGTGGACGAGCCCAAGGTGAAGGTGCAGGTGATGGTGTTGCCTCTGATGACGGTGTCGTACGCGGTGTCGGCGGCGCCGGTCCAACCGGTGATGCCCTCGACATCGGCTTCGCCGACAGCGGTGTTCAGTTCAGCGCCGGACACGGCACCACCGTCAGC
>JAGWXX010000022.1 GCA_018969685.1 Acidobacteriota bacterium
AGTGACGGACGGCACTTCGCCGCCCAGGTAGCTCAGGGGTAGAGCAACGCACTCGTAATGCGTAGGTCGCGGGTTCGATTCCCGCCTTGGGCTCCAGTCGCTCCGCCCGCTACGGCGCGGGAATGCCTGCCACCCCCTGACATCCAGCCCACGTGACATCCGACCTCAGGCACATTCACACGCACCCGCATCACCCGGACGCCGCCGCAACCACAGGCATGCACTGCCTGCGTGACCGAGATTCCCCATGCATGCACGCGACGCGACGGGCGTGTCGCGCTCAGCCCAGCACTCCGCCGCGGGCCACGAACCCCACCGCCGCCTCGATCTCGGGCGACAGGAAGCGGTCGGGGCCCGGGCCGGGCACCGTCGCGCGCAGGCGGTCGCGCACCGCGCCGGTCGCGGCAGCCGGACGCAGTGGGGCGCGCAGGTCGATGCCCCGCGCCGCCGACAGGAGCTCGATCGCCAGCACGCGCCGCGCGGCATCCACCGACGCCCGCAGCTTGCGCGCAGCCGACCAGCCCATCGACACGTGGTCCTCCTGCATCGCGGAGCTCGGGATCGAGTCGGCGCTGGCCGGCACCGCGAGGCGCTTCATTTCCGACACCAGCGCGGCCTGCGTGTACTGCGCGATCATCAGGCCCGAGTCGACGCCCGGGTCGGCGGCGAGGAACGGCGGCAGGCCGTGCGACCTCGCCGGGTCGAGCAGGCGGTCGGTCCGGCGCTCGGCCATCGACGCGAGGTCGGCCAGCGCGATCGCGAGGAAGTCGAGCACGTACGCGACCGGCGCGCCGTGGAAGTTGCCGTTCGACGACACGCGTCCGTCGGACAGCACGACCGGGTTGTCGACCACCGAGGCCAGCTCGCGCTCGGCGACGGTGCGCGCGTGCGCCACCGTGTCGCGCACCGCACCCGCCACCTGCGGCGCGCAGCGCAGCGAGTACGCGTCCTGCACGCGGTCGTCCCCCTCGCGGTGCGACGCGACGATGCCCGAGCCCTCGAGCGCCGCCAGCATCCGCTCCGCGCTGCGGGCCTGCCCCGGGTGGGGGCGCAGCGGACCGTGCAGCTCGGGGCGGAACACCGCGTCGGTGCCCAGCAGCGCCTCGACGCTCATCGCCGCGATCACGTCGCCCGAGTCGCACAGTACGTCGATGTCGGCCAGCGCCAGCAGCAGCATGCCGAGCATGCCGTCGGTGCCGTTGATGAGCGCGAGGCCCTCCTTCTCCGCGAGCTCGACGGGCGCGATGCCCGCGGCGCGCAGCACCGGCCCCGCCGCGACGGGCGAGCCGTCGGGGCCGAGCACCTCGCCCTCGCCCATCAGCACCAGCGCGCAGTGCGCCAGCGGCGCGAGGTCCCCGCTGCACCCGAGCGACCCGTGCTCGCGCACCGCCGGCACGATGCCGGCGTTGAGGATCGCGGCCATCGTCTCGACCACCACGGGCCGCACCCCGGTGCGACCGCTCGCCAGGGTCCGCAGGCGCAGCAGCACCATCGCGCGCACCACCTCGGGCTCCACCAACCGACCGGTGCCCGCGGCGTGCGAGCGGATCAGCGAGCGCTGCAGCTGCGCGAGGAAGTCGGGCGCGACGTGCCGGCTCGCGAGCGCGCCGAAGCCGGTGTTCACGCCGTACACGGGCTCCCCCGAGGCGATCAGGGCGTCGATGTGCCGCCGGCCCGCGGCCACCGCACCGAGCGCGGCCGCGTCGAGGCGCACCCTCGCGCCGTGCCGCGCGACCGCGACGACCTCGTCCGCCGCCAGCCCCGCGGGGCGCAGCACCACGTCCCGCACCGCGCTCACCGCTCCATCACCGGCACGCCGGGTCCGAGGTGCGCGCGCACGATCGCGAGCGCCTCGTCCGGCTCGACGGAGCGGCCGGCGTCGTGCTTCGAGAACAGCACCGCGCCGTCGCACGACAGCACGAACGACCCCTTCTCGCCCCTCACGATGCGCACCTCGTCGAAGGCGTGCTTGTAGTCGTGGAGGATCGCCGACACCACGCGCACGGCGCGGTCATCGGAGTCTCAAGCGACGCAATACGACAGGGTCAGCGAATGTCCAGCCATGCATACACTGTACGCATGGCCGACCGCGCCGGCTTTGCGCGCGACGCCATGCAGCACGCGCCCGGCTTGTACGCCGCGGCGCTGCGGATGACCCGCAACCGCGCCGACGCGGAGGACCTCCTGCAGGAGACCATGCTGCGGGCGGACCGGTCGCGGGACACGTTCGAGCAGGGCACCAACCTGCGCGCCTGGCTCTTCCGGATCCTCACCAACACCTTCATCTCCCGCTACCGCGCGCGCCAGCGCCGGCCGCTCGAGACCGAGCTGCCCGAGGTGGAGGACCTCTTCCTCTACCGGCGCATCGGCGGCCTGGCAGCGAGCGCCGAGGACCAGCTGCTCGACGTGTTCCCCGCCGCCGAGGTGCGGCGCGCACTGGAGGAGCTGCCCGAGGCGTTCCTGATGCCGGTGCTGCTGTGCGACGTCGAGGGCTTCACCTACCGCGAGATCGCCGACATCCTCGGGGTGCCGATCGGCACCGTGATGTCGCGCCTCCACCGGGGAAGAAAGGCGCTGCAGTCGGCGTTGTACGACTACGCCGTGGAGCACCGACTGATTCCCGACCCGGGCTCCTGACCCGATGGAACCACCGACGAGGGGGATACGAATGGCTGACTGCCGGGAGACCCTTCGCGAGCTCGACCGCTACCTCGACGACGAGGTCGCGACCGAGGCGCTCGCGCCGGTCGTCGCGCACCTCGACGGCTGCACCGACTGCCAGCAGGCGTTCGAGTTCCACGCCGAGTTGAAGCGCGTGATCCGCTCGTCGGCCCGCGGCGACGAACTGCCCGACGGCCTCGTGCAGCGCCTCGAGGCCTGCTTCGGCGCCGACGACGCCACGACCGACGGCGGCACGGACGGCCCCGTCGCCGGGTGAACGGGTAGGCTCGCGCGCATGCTCGCGGTCGTCTGGCACTTCTGGCTCGGTCTCATCCTCCTCGTGACCGGAGGCTTCGCGCTCATCGGCCTCGCACTCGGCTACGTGAAGAAGGTGTCGTCGATGCGCTACCCGGGCAAGGGCCAGCGCCGCGCACAGGGCTAGCCGGGTGTCGGCGCTCGCCGACGCCGCACGATCGTCCGACCTCGCCGCCGCGCTCGCCCCCCGCTGCGCGTTTCCCGCCCCGGGCGCCCCGGTGCACTGCGCCGTGTCGGGCGGCGCCGACTCCACCGCGCTCGCCATCCTCGCCGTGTGCGCAGGGGTGCGTCCCGTGCTGTGGCACGTCGACCACGGCCTGCGCGACGGCGGCGGCGACGAGGCCGCCGCCGTGGTGCGCCTGGCCGAGTCGCTCGGAGCCGCCGCCGAGTGCCGCAGCGTGGTGGTCGACCTCGGCCCCAACCTCGAGGCGCGTGCGCGCGCCGCGCGGTACGCCGTGCTTCCCGACGGCGTCCTCACCGGCCACACGCTCGACGACCAGGCCGAGACCGTGCTGATCAACCTGCTCCGCGGCGCGGGCACAACGGGCCTCACCGGCATCAAGCGCCGCGCAACCCGGCCGCTGCTCGGCCTGCGGCGCCGCGAGACCCGCGAACTGTGCGCCTCGCTCGGCGTGGCGGTGCTGGACGATCCGATGAACGGCGACGTGCGGTTCCTCCGCACGCGCGTGCGCGGCGAGGTGCTGCCGCTGCTCGACGACGTGTCGGGGCGCGACGTCGCCGCAGTGCTGGCGCGACAGGCCGCGCTGATGCGCGACGACGACGAGCTGCTCGACGAGCTCGCCGTGTTCATCGACCCCACCGACGCCGTCGCGCTGCGCAGCGCCCCGGTCGCCCTCGCGCGCCGCGCGATCCGCGCATGGCTCGCCGATCCCTACCCGCCCGACGCCGCGTGCGTCGAACGGGTGCTCGAGGTGGCGCGCGGCGAGCGCACGGCCTGCGACATCGGCGGCTCCCGCGAGGTGCGGCGCAGCCGGAACCGACTCACCGTCGCCTGAAACTCGGCGCGCGGTCGCGCGATCCGGTGTATCGTCCCGACCCGATGACGACCGGGTTCCGCCGCAGCGCCGCCGCCACGGAACGGCTGCGATGACCACGCGGCTCCGGGGCAAGTGGGCCCTCGGCATCGCACCCCGCAACCTCACGTGGGTCATCGGCGACCGCCTCGCGATCTGCGAGCGACCCGGCGGATGCGGCACCAACCACCGGCGCGTTCGCCGGCAGGAAGAGATCATCTGGCTGCGCGAGAACCACTTCACGTGCGTGGTGTCGGTGCTGGCCGCGCCGCACAACCTCCACAACTACGACGAGATGGGCGTGCAGTGCCTGCACCGCCCCGTCATCGGCGTCGAGGAGAACGACGAGCCGCTGGTGCAGCTCTACACCGACCTGCGGGAGATGCTGCGCGCCGGCAGCCGCATCCTCGTGCACGCCGACGAGGTGGGTGACGAGCTGATCGGCGTCGTCGGCGGGTACATCCGGTGGGAGGGCCTCGTGGAGGACCCCGTCGAGACGATCATGATCGCCGAGCGCATCGGCGGCCGCCAGCTCGATCCCGCGTCGCGCGAGCTCATCCTGCGCGTGCACGAGCTGCGCTGACGCGGCGTCCGCCGGGTCGGTAGCGTCCCGCGCGTGGACGGCAAGAGGGTCCTCGTCACCGGCCTGGGCGGCGAACTGGGGTCGCGCGTCGGCGCGATGCTCGAGGACGAGCCGTGGGTCGGATCGATCGCGGGCTTCGACGCCAATCCGCCGCGTCGCCGCCTGAAGCGCGCCGCGTTCCACCTGGTGGCCGCGGACGACCGCGACGCGGTCGTGCGGCTGGTGTCCGACTTCGATCCGCACGTCGTCGTGCACCTCGGCGTGTGGGAGCCGCACGCGCGGCTGTCCACGGACGACGCCCGCTCCGCCACCGAGGCGCTGGGCGAGTCGCTCTTCGACGCGTGCCGCGGGGCGCGCTCGCTCGAGTCGGTGGTGCTGCGCAGCGGCACCGAGGTCTACGGCCGCGGCGGCGCATGGCCGCACCAGCCCGACGAGCAGGTGACCCCCGAGCCCGCGTCGGTCTTCGGGTGCATGCTGCGCGACCTCGAGCAGCGCGCACAGGGACTCGCCGACGAGCGCGGCACCGTCGTCACCGTGCTGCGCTGCGCACCCGTCGTCGGCCCGCACGTGCCGAGCCCGCTGGGACGGCTGCTGCGCCTGCCCGTCGTGCCGTTCAACCCGTTCGGCAACCCGCGGTTCTCGCTCGTCGAGGACCGCGACGCCGCCGAGGCGTTCGTGGCCGCCGCGCGCACGCGGCCGCGGGCCGCCATCAACGTCGTCGCGCCCGGCGCCTCGTCGGTGCTGCAGGCCGCGCTGTCCGGCAGGCGCGTCGCGCTGCCCGTCGCGGGACCCGGCTGGTTCGTCGCGCGCGGCGCGGCGACCGTGGCGGGGGCGCCGATCGCCGACCACGTCGCCGAGCTGCTGGTGCACGGACGCTGCGCGCGTCCCGGCGACACCGCCGGCCTGCTCGGCACCGAACCCCGCCACTCGACGGCCGACGTCATCGCAGCGCTCTACCGCTGGCCCGCCGTCGTGCGCATCGTGCCGTCACGGACGGCTGCCTGACCGTGCCGTTCGTCGAGTCGCAGGGTCTGCGAATCCACTTCGAGGTCACCGGCAGGCAGTCGGCGCCGCCCGTGCTGATGATCCAGGGCCTCGGTGCCAGCAAGCACGCATGGAACCTCCAGCGAGCGGCGCTCGCGCTGCGCTGGCGCACCGTCGCGCTCGACAACCGGGGCTCGGGACGCAGCAGCAGGCCGATCGCGCCGTTCACGCTGGAGGACCTCGCCGACGACGCGCTGCGCGTGCTCGATGCCGCGGGCGTCGGCGACGCGCACGTCGTCGGTGCGTCGATGGGCGGCGTCGTCGCGCAGATCCTCGCGGTGCGCAACCCCGACCGCGTGCGCTCGCTCGTGCTCGCCTGCACCTCGTGCCGTCAGCACCCGTGGCGCGAGGACCTGCTGCGAGAGTGGTCGACCACCGCGCGCGGGCACGGGCTGCTGGACGTCGGCCGCGGCGCCGCCCAGTGGGTGATGGGACCGCGCTCGTTCCGGCGGGCCGTTCCCGCACTCGGCTGGCTCGGGCCGCTCGCGGTGCTGCGGCCGCGCGACTCGTTCGCGTCGCAGGTCGATGCGATCCTCGCGACCGACCCGTCGATCGCGGACCGGCTCTCCGAGGTGACCGCGCCCACGCTCGTCGTCGTCGGCAACCAGGACATCCTCACGCCGCGCGGCGACAGCGAGGAGCTCGCCGAGCGCATCCCCGGCGCCGAGCTCGTCGTCATCTCCGGCGCCGCGCACGGCTTGATGGTCGAGCACGCGGGAACGTTCAACTCGGTGCTCGTCGACTTCCTGCAGGCGGCGGAGCGCTCCGCGACCGATCGGCGGATGCGGGAGCGTCGCGTCAGCGGATGACGCCGTCGAGCAGCGCGGAGGGCGCTGCGCGGAGGGCGTCGGTCGCCGCGCACTCGGCGAGGCGGTTGCACTCGTCCTGGGCGAGCTTCACGTAGGAGCGCGCGGACTCGATCGCCGACGCCACCCCGTCGCCGGAGCGCACGATCGTCAGCGCACGGTCGCGCTCGTCGGCGGCCAGCGGGCGGCCGAGCATCGAGGCGAGTTCGTCGGCCGCGCCGTCGCCGCGGCTGAGGGTCAGGAGCACGGGCAGCGTGTAGACGCCCTCCTCCATGTCGTGCCCCGCCGGCTTGCCGAGCTCGTCGTCGGTGGCGATGACGTCGAGGATGTCGTCGACGATCTGGAAGACCATGCCGTACGCCGTGCCGTACGCCGTCAGCGCCGCCACCTCCGCGTCGCCGTGTCCGGCGACCAGCGCACCGATGCGCGCCGACGTCGAGTAGAGCGACGCCGTCTTGCCGTCGATGCTGGACAGGTACGACGGCACGCTGCGCGCCGGGTCGTAGGTGTGGCGCAGCTCCTCGATCTGACCCTCGCAGAGCTGGCCGATCGTGCGGGCCAGCAGCCCCGCCACCTCGTTGCCCAGCGACGCGGCGATCTCGCTGGCGCGCGCCAGCAGGAAGTCGCCGGCGAGGATCGCCTGCAGGTTGCCCCACTTGGCGTTCACCGTCTCGACGCCGCGCCGCGTGGCGCTCTCGTCCATGACGTCGTCGTGGTACAGCGATCCGAGGTGCACGAGCTCGCACGCGATGCCGCCGCTGATCACCGAGTCGGTCACCGGCAGGGACGATCCCACCTGGGCGGCGGCGATCGTCATCACCGGGCGCAGGCGCTTGCCGCCCGCGACGATGAGGTGCGAGGCGATCTCGGTGAGATAGGCGTCCCGCGTGCGCACGGCGTCGAGGAGCGCGACCTCCACGCGGTCGCGGTCGGCCCCCATCAAGGGCAGGTCGAGGAGGGGCGACGCGACGGCCACGGGGCAAGGCTACGCACGGGTCTTGTGAACCGGCGAACGAAGGTCGCGATTGTGGCTCGAAGGGAGCCGCCGCACGCCCACCGGTAGACTGTGCGTCAGAGGTGTTGTGACCCGATCATCGACCGACACATGCGACCACTCGCCCCGAGTGCCTCACCGCAAAGGATGGTGCTGACCCGTGTTTGAGCGCTTTACCGACAGGGCCCGGCGCGTGGTCGTGCTGGCGCAGGAGGAAGCCCGACTCCTCAACCACAGCTACATCGGCACCGAGCACATCCTCCTCGGGCTGATCCACGAGGGCGAGGGCGTCGCCGCCAAGGCCCTCGAGTCGCTCAACATCTCGCTGGAGGCCGTCCGCGCCCAGGTCGAGGAGATCATCGGCACGGGCGGGTCGTCCCCGTCGGGCCACATCCCCTTCACCCCCCGTGCCAAGAAGGTCCTCGAGCTGTCGCTGCGCGAGGCCCTCCAGCTCGGCCACAACTACATCGGCACCGAGCACATCCTCCTCGGCCTCATCCGCGAGGGCGAGGGCGTCGCCGCCCAGGTGCTCGTCAAGCTGGGCGCCGACCTGAGCCGCGTCCGCCAGCAGGTCATCCAGCTGCTGTCGGGGTACCAGAGCCAGTCGGGCAAGGGCGAGAGCCCGACCTCGGGGGGCAAGGAGGAGCAGCCCGAGAAGGGCGGCAGCCAGATCCTCGACCAGTTCGGGCGCAACCTCACCCAGATGGCGCGCGAGAACCGCCTCGATCCCGTCATCGGACGCCAGCGCGAGACCGAGCGCGTGATGCAGATCCTCTCGCGGCGCACGAAGAACAACCCCGTGCTCATCGGCGAGCCGGGCGTCGGCAAGACGGCGATCGTCGAGGGCCTCGCCCAGAAGATCGTCCGCAACGAGGTGCCGGAGACGCTGACGAACAAGCAGCTCTACACGCTCGACCTCGGCGCACTCGTCGCAGGAAGCCGCTACCGCGGCGACTTCGAGGAGCGCCTGAAGAAGGTGCTGAAGGAGATCCGCACGCGCGGCGACATCATCCTCTTCATCGACGAGATCCACACGCTCGTCGGCGCCGGCGCCGCCGAGGGCGCGATCGACGCGGCCTCGATCCTCAAGCCGATGCTCGCCCGCGGCGAGCTCCAGACCATCGGCGCCACCACCCTCGACGAGTACCGCAAGCACTTCGAGAAGGACGCCGCCCTCGAGCGCCGGTTCCAGCCGGTGAAGGTCGAGGAGCCGGACGTCTCCCACACGATCGAGATCCTGAAGGGCATCCGCGACAAGTTCGAGGTGCACCACAAGGTCACCATCACCGACCAGGCGCTCGTCGCCGCGGCGAACCTCGCCGACCGCTACATCGCCGACCGGCACCTGCCCGACAAGGCGATCGACCTGATCGACGAGGCCGGCAGCCGCCTGCGCATCAAGCGCATGGCCACGCCGCCCGACCTGAAGGAGCTCGACGCGCAGATCAGCGAGGTGCAGGAGCAGAAGGCCAGGGCCGTCGCCGCTCAGGACTTCGAGATGGCGAGCCGCCTGCGCGACCGCGAGCGCGACCTGCTGAAGGAGCGCGGCGACAAGGAGGCCGCGATCAAGGCCGAGGGCGTCAACCTCTACGACGAGGTCGACGAGGAGGCCATCGCCGAGGTGCTCAGCGTGTGGACCGGCATCCCCGTCTACAAGCTGACCGAGGAGGAGACCGCGAAGCTCCTCAACATGGAGGCCGAGCTCCACAAGCGGATCATCTCGCAGGAGGACGCCATCAGGGCCGTCAGCCAGAGCATCCGCCGCACCCGCGCGGGCCTGAAGGATCCGAAGCGCCCCAGCGGCTCGTTCATCTTCCTGGGGCCCACCGGCGTGGGCAAGACCGAGCTCGCCAAGACCCTCGCGAACTTCCTGTTCGGCGACGACGACGCGCTCATCTCGCTGGACATGAGCGAGTACATGGAGAAGCACACGGTCAGCCGGCTCGTCGGTTCGCCCCCCGGCTACGTGGGCTACGAGGAGGGCGGCCAGCTCACCGAGGCCGTCCGCCGCCGCCCGTTCTCGGTGGTGCTCTTCGACGAGATCGAGAAGGCGCACCCCGACGTGTTCAACACGCTGCTGCAGATCCTCGAGGAGGGCCGGCTCACCGATGCGCAGGGCCGCTCGACCGACTTCCGCAACACCGTGCTGATCATGACGTCGAACCTCGGCACGCAGGACCTGCGCAAGGCAAACGTCGGCTTCGGCAAGAATGACTCAGCCATGTCGTACGCGCGGATGCGCGAGAAGGTCAACGACGCGCTGAAGGGCCACTTCCGACCGGAGTTCCTCAACCGCATCGACGAAGTCATCGTCTTCCACGAGCTCGGCATGCCCGAGGTGGTGCAGATGGTCGACCTCATGTCGAAGCGACTGGTCACGCAGCTGGAGGGACTCGGCATCGGGCTCGAGCTCACGCTCGCGGCGAAGGAACTGCTCTCGAAGCGCGGCTACGACCCGCAGCTCGGCGCGCGACCGCTGCGCCGGGCCCTGCAGCGACTGGTGGAGGACCCGCTGTCGGAGCGCCTGCTCAACAAGGACTTCACCGCCGGCCAGATCGTGGTCGTGGGCACCGAGGACGACCCGGAGTCCCCGGGCGAGCAGCGCCTCACGTTCACCGCCGTCGAGGGTTTCAAGCCGCCATCGGGCATCGACCTCGCCGGGGCCGGCGACGGTCCGTCCAGCGCCGAGTAGCCGGACGCGATCCGATGGGCGGACGCGTGCTGCGCACCGCCGCGCTCGGCGCGATGGCGCTCGTCGCCGCGTCGTGCCAGGCCACGGCTGCCGTCGACCTGCAGATCCAGCCGAACGGACAGGGCACGCTCTCCCTCGTCGTCACCGCCGACCAGGACATGGTCGCGGCGGCACCCGGGCTCGCCGAGTCGCTGTCGCTGTCCGACGCGCAGGCCGCCGGTTGGCAGGTGTCGCCCGTGGCGCCCGATGCACAGGGCCGGCTGCAGGTGCGCCTGTGGCACGACTTCGACACGCCGGAGGAGGCCAACCTGCTGCTCGGCCAGTTGTCCGGCACCGAGGGTCCCTTCCGCGGCATGAAGGTCACGCGCGACCGGGACGGCGGGCGCTCCACGTGGACGCTCGACGGCGCGCTCGTCCTTGACAACGGCTTGTCGTCACTGGCCGACGCCTCATTGATCCAACTCGCCCAAGCCGCACCATTCCAGCAGGGCCTCGCCGAGTCAGGCTTGACTTTGGAGCAGGTGTTGGTCGTGACGTTCCGCGTCACGATGCCCGGCACCATCGACTCAACAACCGGCGTCCAGGACGTGAGCACCGTGCAGTGGACCGCCCCGCTTGACGGGTCGACCGTCGAGGTGACGACCCAGTCGACGCACGAGTCGCGGCTGGGCGCTGTCGCCGGGCCGCTCGCCCCCGCACTGCTGTGGCTCGCTGGCGGATGGCTCGTGGCGATGCTGTTGTTCGCGGCCGCCGCGATCAGCCGCCGTACACCCCGCTCCTAACCTGTCGGGGTGGCCAGGCTGCGCTCCATCTTCCTCTGCGGATCCTGCGGCGCGCAGCACCCCAAGTGGGCCGGCAAGTGCGACGCGTGCGGCGAATGGAACTCCATCATCGAGGACGTCGAGGGCCCAGATCCCGCCCCCCATGCCGCAGCCCTCGTGCCCGGCGGCACGGCGCGGCCCATCAATGCATTGGACGCACCCTCGGATCCGCCAACCCCCACGCACATGCCGGAGCTCGACCGGGTGCTCGGCGGCGGCCTCGTCGCCGGGTCAGTGACGCTCCTCGGCGGCGAGCCGGGCATCGGCAAGTCGACGTTGCTGCTGCAGCTGCTTGCCGCATGGTCCTCCCGGTCGCTCTACGTCACCGCCGAAGAGAGCACCGAGCAGGTTGGGCTCCGCGCTGGCCGCCTTGGGGCGCTGCGCGACGACCTCTGGCTCCTGTCCGAGTCGTCGATGGCCAATGTCGTTCGAGTTCTCGACGCAGTAGAACCCACGCTCCTCGTGGTCGACAGCATCCAGGCCGTCGCCGATCCGTCGCTGCCCTCCCTGCCGGGCTCCGTCAACCAGGTTCGCGGCTGCGCACACCGCCTGGTCCACGAGGCGAAGTCGCGCGGCATCCCCACGGTGATCGTCGGGCACGTGACGAAAGAAGGCAGCCTCGCAGGTCCGCGGCTGCTGGAACACGTCGTCGACACCGTGCTGTCGTTCGAGGGTGACCGGCACCACGCCCTGCGCCTGTTGCGCGCGGTGAAGCACCGATTCGGCTCCACCAGCGAGCTCGGCCTGTTCGAGATGACCGAGCAGGGCCTGCAGGGCGTGCCGGACGCGAGCTCGCTGTTCCTCGCCGACCGCCGCACCGGCACGCCGGGGTCGGTGGTCGTGCCCGCGATCGAGGGGCACCGTCCGATGCTCGTGGAGGTGCAGGCGCTCACCAACCCGTCGGGGGTCCCCGCGCGCCGCAGTGCGCAGGGTCTCGACCCCAGCCGGCTCGCCATGCTGATCGCGGTGCTCGAACGGCGTGCGGGCGTCACGCTGGCGCAGCACGAGGTGTACGCATCGGTGGCCGGCGGCGTGCGGCTCGCCGAGCCCGGCAGCGACCTCGGCGTGCTGCTCGCCATCGCGTCGGCCGCGCTCGACGCGCCCGTACACGGCGACCTCGTCGTCACCGGCGAGGTGGGCCTCGGCGGCGAGGTGCGCCAGATCGGCCACCTCGAGCGCCGACTCGCCGAGGCCGGACGCCTCGGGTTCCGCCGGGCGCTCGTGCCCGCCAACGCGTCGGTGCGCACCGACGCCTCAATCACCGCCGTGCCCGTGGCGACCATCGCCGAGGCGCTCGCCGCCGCCGGCATCTCGCGCACACACTGACCGCATGACCTCTCCCGCCACGGGGCCGGTGCGCCGCGACGGCGTCGCGCGGTGCCCGTGGGTCACGGACGACCCCGTGTACCGCGCGTACCACGACACCGAGTGGGGCACGCCGTGCACCGACGAGCGGATGGTCTACGAGAAGATCTGCCTCGAGGGATTCCAGGCCGGCCTGTCATGGCTCACCGTGCTGCGCAAGCGCGAGGCGTTCCGCAGCGCGTTCCAGGGGTTCGAACCCGCACGCGTCGCGCGCTTCGGGGCGCGCGACGTGACGCGGCTCATGAAGGACGCATCCATCGTCCGCAACCGCGCCAAGATCGAGTCGGCCATCACCAATGCGCGCGCGGTGCTGGCACTGCACGAGTCGGGCGGCTCGCTCGTGGACGTCGTGTGGTCGCACGAACCTCGCGGCCGCCGCAGGGCGCCGCGCCGCACCACCGACCTCGTCGCGTCGACCCCCGAGTCCGAGGCGCTCAGCGCCGATCTCCGGCGCCTCGGCTTCACCTTCGTCGGTCCCACCACCATGTGGGCGATGATGCAGTCGCTCGGCGTGGTCAACGACCACCTCGTCGGCTGCGACTTCCGCTGACGGTGGAGCGCTACTCGAGCCCCGCCCGGTCGGGACGCCAGAAGGTGCGCGTCGCCACGCGGTCGCGCGCGATGCCGACCGCCAGCGCCGCGGTGCGCACCGCGTGGTTCGCCGACTGCTCGCCCACCGCGACGACGGCCGCTCCATCCGCTCCCCAGTCGGCCACGGCCTCCGCGAGGTGCGCATCGTTCGCCGCGTCCGCCGGCACGACCGCGACCCGGCCGCAGCCGTTCGACTCCAGCAGCGCACCGGCCTCCGGCAGCGGCGACGACGATCTGACGACCACGCGCACGGGTGCCGGCACCGAGCGCACGACCGAGAGCGCCGTGCCGATCGCCGTCTCGTCCCCCACGACGAGCACGCCGCGCGCGCCGTCCGGTGCCGTCACCGGTCGCTCCGGCCCGTGGCCCCGCACGATCGCACCGGGCACCAACGACCGCAGCCACGGCGTCGCGGGACCGAGGCCCGTCAGCACCGCCACGAACTCGAGCGTGCCGGCACGCGCGTCCGCGACGGTGTATCGGCGCAGCACCGACCCGACGACGTCGATCGCGACCGTGTCGCCGGGCGACGCGACGTAGCCGTCCACCCCCGCCAGCACCACGTGCACCGCGCGTCCGTCGAGGAGGTGCGCCACGGCGACGGTGGCGGACCACGCCGACGCGAGGCCGCGGTAGCGGGTGCGCTCCCCGCTCAGAGGTCGTACCGGTAGACGTTGGTCTCGCGCTGCACGAACCCGAGGCGCCGGTAGAGCCGGTTGGCCGCCTCGCGCGACGGCCGCGACGTCAGGTCGACCGTCGTCGCCCCGGCCCCGCGCGCCTCGTCGAGCGCGAACCGGTTGAGCGCCTCGCCGACCCCCGCGCCGCGCGCGAACGCGTCGACCACGACGTCCTCGATCCACGCGCGCAGACCGGTGGGGATGCGGAACAGCACGAGCGTCAGCGACCCGACGATGCGGCCGTCGAGCCGCGCGACGAGCAGCCGGCTCGCGGGCGACGCGACGATCTCCGCGAGGTGCGCAGCGGACGGCGCCGGACTGCTGGACGACAGCTGCGGCACGAGGCGCGCCATGGCCTCCACGAGCTCGTCGTCGACGGACTGCGCGACGGCGACGACGACCTGCTCCGGCACGCCCCCACGATGCCACACGCCGCCGCGCGACCGTAGACTCGCGGCGTTGCCGACGGCACCCAGGCCCATGCCATGAGCACCGCGTTCCTCGTCAAGCGCCGTGGAGCCGCCGTGCTCGGCGGACTCGATGCAGCCGTCCGACGCCATCCCACGGACCAGACCCGTCTGGTGACCTTCCACGCCGTCGGCAACCGCGTCGACGGCGACATCCACCGCATCTACGACCTCACACCCGCCGAGTTCAGGCGGCACGTCGATGCCATCGCCGGCGCAGCGGCCGAGGCCGGCCTGCCCTTCCGGAGGCTCGGGGAGTGGCCGGCGCCGGGCATCGTCGTCACGTTCGACGACGGCTACGCCGACCTCGTGGGCACCGTCGCCCCGGTGCTGTCGGAGCGGGGCATCCCCTTCCACTGCTTCGTCACCGGCGACCGGCTGGATGCGGGCGACCACCGCTACCTCGACCGGGCCGCGCTCGCGGAACTGGCGGCCGTCCCGCTGGCGGGAATCGGCGCGCACGGGTGGCGGCACGCGCCGCTCGACGCGATGCAGCCCGGGGAGCGCGACCACGACCTCCGCGCGAGCAGGTCGTCGCTCGAGGACCTGCTGCAGCGCACCGTCGACACGATGTCCTATCCGTACGGCCGCGTGAACGGCGAGGTGCGCGGTGCGGCGCAGCGCGCGGGATTCGCGCGCGCAGCCTGCAGCACGTGGGGCTTCGCCCCGCCGGAGAGCGACCCGCTGCTGCTGCCGCGCATCGACCTGTGGGCGGGCGACTCGCCGCGCACCGTGCGCCACAAGGTGCTCGGACACTGGAACTGGTTCGGCCGCCTCTCGTGACGATCCCCGTGTCGGTGGTGGTCCCCACGCACGACTCGGCGGCGACCATCGAGCGCGCCCTGCGCAGCGCCGCGACGCAGTCGGCGCGACCGTGCGAGATCGTCGTCGTCGACGACGCCAGCAGCGATGCCACCCTCGCCCTCGTCGCGGAGCTCGCCGCCGGATTGCCCGTCCCGGTGCGCACGATCCCCCTCGCGGAGAACGTCGGCCCCGGCTCCGCGCGCAACGCCGGCTGGGACGCCGCGACCGGCGAGTGGGTCGCGTTCCTCGACGCCGACGACGCCTGGCACCCGGAGAAGCTCTCGGTGCAGCACGCCCTCATGGCGGGCGAGCCGGCACTGGCGATGAGCGGGCACCTGCACGCGTTCCGCAGCGGGGACGACTGGGTGCGCGTGTCCTCGCATCCCGCCGTCGTGCGCTTCGACCTGCGCGACTTCCTGGTGCGCAACAGGTGCTCGACGCCGTCGGTGATGGTCCGGCGCGGGATCGCGCAGCGCTTCGAGCGGGGATCGTCGTTCGCCGAGGACTACCTCCTCTGGATGCGGATCGTCGCCGCGCACGGCCCGTGCGCGCGCATCGAGGCACCGCTGGTGCACTGCACCAACCCGGCGTTCGGCGGGCGCGGCCTCAGCGGTCGCATGGTCGCGATGGAGCGCGCCGAGCTGCGCAACTTCCGCGCGCTCCGCAGGGACGGTGCGATCGGTCCCGTCACCGCCGCAGCCGCCGGCGCATGGTCGCTCGCGAAGTTCGCCGTCCGCCTCGCACGGACCGGCGCCCGGAGAATCCGCCTCCGCCCAGCGATAGCGTCGGGGCGCAGTGGCGCTGCCTGAACACGTCCGCTGGTTGTCGAAGCCGTCGCTCGTCCAGCCGACGATCGTCACCGCCTTCACGGGCTGGAACGACGCCGCCGACGCCGCATCCACCGCGATGCGCGGCCTCGTCGAGGGATGGGGGGGGCGCCGTCTCGCCGAGATCGACCCCGAGCCCTTCACGGACTTCGCGACCATCCGCCCGCAGGTGCGCCTCGACGAGTCGTCGCGCCGCACCATCGTCTGGCCGACGGTCGGCCTCTGGCACGTGCCGACGCCCGGCGGGGACGTGATCCTCGTCCTCGGACCCGAGCCGAGCCTGCGCTGGCGCCTGTTCACCGAGCAGCTGATCGGCGTCGCGCGGCACTTCGACGCGCCGATGCTCGTCACGCTCGGCGCGCTCCTCGCCGACGTGCCGCACAGCCGGCCGGCGCAGATCATCGGCACCGCGACCGACCAGGACGTCATCGACCGCCACGACCTGCAGCGCTCGCGCTACGAGGGGCCGATCGGCATCGTCGGCGTGCTGCACGACGCCTGCGCGACCGAGGGCATCCCCTCCATCTCGCTGTGGGCCGCCGTGCCGGCGTACGCGTCGCAGGTGCCGTCGCCCAAGGCCGCGGCCGCGCTCATCCGCCGACTGGCCGACCTGGTCGGCGCACCCGCTCCCGTGTCGGTGCTCTCCGACCAGGTGCACCGCTACGAGGAGCAGGTGAACTCGATCGTGTCCGACGACGACGACCTCGCCGCCTACGTCGAGCGGCTCGAGCGGCTCACCGACAGCGGCATCAGCATCGACGACGAGGTCGACGACGGCCAGCTGCAGATCGACTTCGACGAGACCGGCGGCATCGAGGCCGACGACGCCGATGCCTCGACGCTCGTCGACGAGGTGGAGCAGTTCCTGCGCGAGCAGGACGGGGGATCGAACCCCCGCTAGCCGCCCGGTACCCGGCCGCCCGGCGCGGCGCGGGTCGCGTCACCCGCCGGTGACCTCGACGCGCAGCCGCTTGTTCCCCTTGCCCTTGCTCTCGGTCTTCACGACCCGGAGCCCGCCCACCTCGGACGTTGAGCGCACGTGCGTGCCGCCGTCGGCCTGTCGGTCGACGCCGACGATGTCGACGACGCGGATCTCCCGCACGTCGGCCGGGATCAACGAGACCTTGGTGCGGATCAGCGCGGGGTCGCCCAGCGCCTCGTCCCGGGGCAGGAACGACACGTCGATCGGCCGGTCGGCTCGGATCTCGGCGGCCACCATCTCCTCCACCCGCGCGGCGAAGCCCTCGGGCAGCGGGTCGAACTCGAAGTCCATGCGCCCCGACAGCGGCTCCATGTTGCCGCCGGTCACGGGGACGGCCCACTCGTTCCAGATCACGCCGCACAGCAGGTGCATCGCGGTGTGCGTGCGCATCAGCGCGTGGCGGCGGTCCCAGTCGATCTCGCCGCGCACCGACGAGCCCGGCTGGGGCGCCGGGTCGTCGCCCTCCAGCAGGTGCCAGATCGCGCCCCCCGACTTCGCCACCTCCAGCACGCGGCGGCCGTCGATGGTGCCGGTGTCGTGGGGCTGGCCGCCGCCGGTGGCGTAGAAGACCGTGCGGTCGAGCGCGACGCGGGAGCCGTCTGCTGCGACGACGGTCGCCTCCATCTGGCGGAGGTACGCGTCGCGCAGGTACAGCTGGTCGGTGTCCATCGTGTGCGGCCCGTGCCGCGGCGGCGACGCTACTTCGCCCGTGCCGACGCGAGGAATGCCGACGCAGCCAGGTCGGCGGCGCCACCGTCGACGTGCAGGAACAGCGACGGTTCGATCAACTCGACCTCCATGATGCGGGGCGCGCCGAGCGCGCCACCGACCATGTCGACTCGCGCATACACCGGCGCCTCGCCGAACCGTCGCTCGAGCAGCGCCAGCACCTCCTCCGCGAGCGCCCGTTCCACGGGAACCACGCGGCGCGGGGAGATCTCCTCCTCGAAGAACAGGCCGTTGTGCGCCCCGAGTCCGGATCGGAGCATCGCCGACTTTGCGAAGGCGTGGCTCACCTCGCCGCCGAGGCAGACCACCCCGGTCTCGGCGAGCTCGTCGATGTCGGGGTCGTACGGCTGCACCATGGCGGCACGACCCGAGGCGAGGATCGCGGCGACGTGTGCCGCCGCGGCAGCGTCGTCGTGTCGGTGCCGCGCGGTGTCGTTGGAGCCCGCGCTCACGGTCGGCTTCACCACGACGTCACCCGAAAGGTCGGCGCGCGACGCATCGTCGGCCGACGCCACGAAGTCCGTGGGGATCACGGGCAGGCCCGCCCCTGCGAGGTCGGCGAGATACCGCTTGTCGATGTTCCACCGCAACACCTCGGGGGGGTTCAGCACCCGCGTCATCGCGGACGCACGGTCCACCCACTCGAGGAACTTCCGCGGATCGAGGTGGTAGTTCCACGTCGCCCGGATAACGGCCGCGTCGTAGCGGGTCCAGTCGACGTCGGGATCGTCCCAATCGACGACCTCCACGTCCCCGCCACCAGCCGCGAGGGCACGGCACACGACTTCGAGGTCGGTGTCGCAGCCCCTCGCGGCTCGGGTGACGACGAGCGCGAGGATTAGAAGTCCTCCATCCCCCCACCCGGCATGGCCGGTGCGCCCTCCTGCGGCTTGTCGGCGATGACCGCCTCGGTCGTGAGGAACAGGGCCGCGATGGACGCCGCGTTCTGCAGCGCAGAGCGGGTCACCTTCGCCGCGTCGATGACGCCGAGGGCCACGAGGTCCTCGTATGCGCCGGTCGCCGCGTTCAGGCCCTGGCTGCCGCTCAGGTTGCGGACCTTCTCGACGACGACGCCGCCCTCGAGTCCGGCGTTCTCGGCGATCTGCTTCAGCGGACCCTCGAGCGACTTGGCCACCATGCGCGCGCCGGTCGCCTCGTCGCCCGTGAGCGTGCCCGCGAGGTCCTGCACCGCCGCCTGCGAACGGAGCAGCGCCACGCCGCCGCCGGGCACCACGCCCTCCTCGATCGCAGCCTTCGTCGTGCTGACCGCGTCCTCGATGCGGTGCTTCTTCTCCTTCAGCTCGACCTCGGTGGCCGCGCCGACCTTCAGCACCGCCACGCCGCCGGACAGCTTCGCGAGGCGCTCCTGGAGCTTCTCGCGGTCGTAGTCGCTGTCGGTGTTGTCGATCTCGTTCTTGATCTGCTGGATGCGGCCCTTGATGTCCGCGTCGCTGCCGGCGCCCTCGATGATCGTGGTCTCGTCCTTGGTCACCACGACCTTCTTGGCCCGGCCCAGCAGGTCGACCGTCGCGTTCTCGAGCTTGAGGCCGACCTCCTCGCTGATGACCTGGCCGCCGGTGAGGATCGCGATGTCCTGCAGCATGGCCTTGCGGCGGTCGCCGAAGCCCGGTGCCTTCACCGCGACGCTCTTGAACGTGCCGCGGATCTTGTTCACCACGAGCGTGGCGAGCGCCTCGCCGTCCACGTCCTCCGCGATGATCACGACCTGCTTGCCGGCCTGCATGACCTTCTCCAGCACGGGCACGAGGTCGCGCACGGCGGAGATCTTCGAGCCGACGAGCAGGATGTACGCGTCGTCGACGACGGCCTCCATGCGGTCCGGGTCGGTCACGAAGTACGGGGAGATGTAGCCCTTGTCGAAGCGCATGCCCTCGACGAGGTCCATCTGCATTCCGAAGGTCTGGCTCTCCTCGACGGTGATGACGCCGTCCTTGCCGACCTTGTCGATCGCCTCGGAGATCATCTGGCCGATCTCCTCGTCGGCGGCGGAGATGGCGGCCACCTGGGCGATCTGCGACTTCGAGTCGACCTCCTTGGCCAGCGACTTGATCGACGCCACGGCCGCCGCGACGCCCGCCTCGATGCCGCGCTTCAGGCTCATCGGGTTGGCGCCCGCCGCGACGTTGCGCAGCCCCTCGCGGACCATCGTCCACGCCAGCACCGTGGCCGTCGTGGTGCCGTCACCGGCGACGTCGTCGGTCTTCTTCGCCACTTCCTTGACGAGCTCGGCGCCGATGCGCTCGTAGGGGTCCTCGAGGTCGATCTCCTTGGCGATCGAGACGCCGTCGTTCGTGATCGTCGGCGCGCCCCACTTCTTGTCGAGCACGACGTTGCGGCCCTTCGGTCCGAGGGTCACCCGGACGGCATCGGCCAGCTGGTTCATGCCGCTCTCGAGCCGGCGGCGGGCATCCTCGTCGAACGCGATCATCTTCGACATGTGGTTCCTCCTGGTGTGCTGCGGCGCGACGGTGCGCCGTGGCCCGATTCGGGCCCGAATTGATTTAGCACTCTACCGGTGAGACTGCTAAACCCCACGAGGGGTCAGCGGATGCGGTGCAGGACGACGTCCGTCCTCGTGGCCGTGGCACCCTCGCGCTGCAACCAGCGGAGGAACGAGTCGAGGCCGGCGGTCCCGTTGCACGCCACCGCCACGCTCACGTCGGCCTCGCCGGTCACGTGCGCCGCCCAGAGCACGTCGTCGCGCTTCAGCACCGCGTCGTCGAAGCCCTGGGTGTGCGGCATGCGCGCGCTGACGACCGCCTCCAGCGTCCGGCCCATCGCCGCGTGGTCGATCTCCGCACGAAAGCCCCGGATCACGCCGGATCGCTGGAGTCGCCGTACCCGCTCGGCTGCCGCGTTGGCGGACAGATGGACCCGGTCGCCCAGCAGCTGCCATGAGATTCGCCCGTCAGACTGCAGAATCCCGAGGATTTCCTTGTCAATTGCATCAAGCACCACGGTTCCATCGGTCATGGGGCGAATTCTGCCACGACATCCGCGGTTTCCCATGCCTCGGGACCTCCATACTGATCGCCATGAGCGAGACGGCGTGGACGTGGATGCTGGTGGGGTTCGAGGTGCTGGCCATCGGCGGTCTCTGGCTGGTCGGGTCCCGCAAGTGGTGGGGCTGGGCGATGGTGCTGGCCAGCTCGCTGCCCTGGTTCACCTACAGCATCGTGTTCGACAAGCCCGGCTTCACGGCCATGAGCCTGCTGTACATCGCCACCCACACGACGAACCTGCTGCGCTGGCGGCGCCAGCACCGCGCTCAGCCGCCGGCGACCGCGGGGATGATCGAGACCGTCGAGCCGTCGGCGACCTTGGTGCTCAGCCCGTCCAGGTAGCGCACGTCGTCGTCGGAGACGAAGACGTTCACGAAGCGGTGCAGCTTCCCCTCTGCGTCGAGCAGGCGGTCGGAGAAGCCCGGGTGCGCGTCGTTCAGGCGCGCGATCACCTCGGCCACCGTCGCCGCGTCGACCTGCACGGTCGACGCGCCCCCTGACAGCGGGCGGAGCGTGGTCGGGATGCGAACGGTGACGGCCATGCCGAAAGACTACCGGCGCGGTCGGGATTGCGCGCTGCCGAGGACCATCTCCGCGACGATGCGCGCCGACACCGCCACCAGCGGCAACCCGCCGCCCGGGTGCGACGAGCCGCCGACGAGGTGGAGCCCCTGCCGCGCCCCCGCGTTGGACGGACGACGGAACGCGGCGCGCGGACCGTTCGACGACGTGCCGTAGATGCTGCCGCCGCGCGTCCGGTAGCGGGCCTCGAGGGTGCGGGGCACGATCGTCTCGACGAACTCGGCGCGGCCGCGCAGGTCGGGGCCGCGCTCCGCGAGCCGCTCGAGCAGCCACGGCCCGTACGCGGCCGCGTCCACGTCCGCGCCCGGCGGCGCGTTGACCAGCAGGAACCAGTTCTCGCACCCGCGCGGAGCCTGCGACGCGTCGGTGACGCTCGACACGCACGCATAGATCGTCGGGTCGGCCGCCATGCGCCCCCCGTCCATCTCCGCGAACTCGCGCCGGTAGTCGGACGAGAACCACACGTTGTGGTGCGCGATCCCGCCCGTCGTGCCGCGCGCACCGACGAGCACCACGACCCCGCTCGTGGATCGGGGCACCGCGCGCACGCGCCGCACCGCGGCGCGGTCGGGCAGCAGGTCGGCGTAGAGGTGCTCGGCGTCGACGTTGGCCACGACGTGGTCCGCCGCGAGCTCGGTGCCGTCCGCGAGCCGCACGCCGCGCACCCGCGCGCCGTCGTCGAGGATGCGCGCCACCTCGGCCCCCGCACGCAGCTCCACCCCGCACCTGCCCGCGGCGCGCACCACCGCGTCCCGCAGTGCCGAGAGCCCGCCGACCGGGTACCACGCACCGTGGTCGGCCTCGACGGCCGCGATGCACGCCAGCGTCGCCGGCGCACGGTACGGCGACGACCCGCTGTACGTGGCGTAGCGCCCGAGCACCTGGCGCAGGCGCGGATCGTCGAAGTCGCGCCGCGCCGCCGCGGCGAGCGTGCGCAGCGGATCGATGGCCAGCAGGTCGCGCGGCGACGACATCCGCCCGAGCATCTGGCGCGCGCCCGTCATGGGCCCGGCGAGGAAGGTGCGCTCGCTGACCTCCCAGATGCGCCGCGCCCGCGCGAGCACGCGGAGGTAGCGCGCGCCGCTGCCCGGCGACAATGCGTCGAGCGCGGCGGCGGTCGCCTGCGGATCGTCGTGCACGTCCACCGTCGACCCGTCGGGCCAGGCGTAGCGGAACTGCGGCGAGAGCCTCACCATCCGCACCTCGTCGGCCAGCGACGTGCCTGCGAGGCGCAGCACCTCGTCGTAGAGGTGCGGCAGGGTGACGAGCGACGGCCCGAGGTCGAAGGTCCAGCCGTCGCGGCGCCACTCGGCGACCTTGCCGCCGAACTGCTCGAGTCGTTCCAGCACCGTCACGTCGTGGCCGCCCGCGCGCAGGCGGATCGCGGCAAGCAGTCCGCCCATTCCGCCGCCGACGACGACGGTGCGCGGCGCGCTCACTGCACCGTCCGCCGCACCCGCACGACGGCCGCGGCGGCGATGGGCAGCATCGCCGCACCGCCCACCACGGCGACCACCGCGTCGCCGAAGAACGCCGCGAACCCGACCGTCTGCATCGCCGCCACAGCCGCGTACTGCGCCACGGCGGCGCGGGACGCGCGGCGCGGGGGCAGCACGCGCTCGAGGAGCAGCATCACGCCCGCCGACGTCAGCAGCCAGCCCGCGTAGTTGCCGAGCGGAATGCCCCGGTAGGCGCCGCCGTCCGGCCACGTCCAATAGCCCTCGCCCACCATCTGCGGGTCGAGGAACAGGTCCCACGCCGTCAGGGCGACGGCGCCGAGCGCGATGCGGTGCCACGGCCGGGCGGCCGGCCCGACGATGGCGGCCGCGACCTCGCGCGCAGGCAGCGCCATGGCGAACCATGCGAAGGGCACCAGCACGGGCACGAGCGCGACGCGCGGCCCGAGCGCGCCGGTGTAGTCGTAGTGGCCGAACGGCACGCCCGTGCGGGTGCCGACCGCCTCGACCACCACGGTCGCCACGAGCACCGCCAGCGCCGCGCGCGACGCGCGACGCCACCCGCCCAGGCCGGCCGCGGCCGCGAACGAGCCGCCGAACAACCCGAGCACCACGACCCACGCGAGCACGGCGCGCACGTCGCCACCGCGTGCCGCGAGCGGCGTCGCGACCATCCCCCCGATCGCCGCGAGTGCCGAGACCGACGCCACCGCCGCGCGCAGCACGGGGACGCGGGGGACGGTCCCGCCGGACGGTGCGGGAACCGCCACGTCAGCCGGCACGACGGCGCGTGGGCCGCGACGGGCGCATCAGGCGCACCACCATCGCGGCCTTCTCCGCCGTCGACACCGACGCCCTGCCGGAGAAGACGTCGTACCCGCGCGCCTCGATCTTGTCGAGGATCCGCCCGTACAGCACGCGCGCGGCGCCGATCGAGCGCGCCGACTGCCGCGGCAGCATCGCGAGCCCCAGGTCGGCCGACGCGTACAGCTCGCGGCACCGCGCGATCTCGAAGCGCATCAGCTCGATGAACTCGGGGGTGCAGCGCCGCTGCCCGAGGTCGACGCCGAACCGTCGCACGTCCTCCTGCGGCAGGTAGGTGCGGCCGCGGTCGAGGTCCTCGTCGACGTCGCGCAGGAAGTTGGTCAGCTGGAACGCATTGCCCAGGTCGCGCGCGTGCGGCACCGCCTCGGGCACCAGCGGCTCCAGCACGGGCAGCATCATCTCGCCGATCACCGCGGCCGACCCGTCCATGTAGTCGAGCAGGTCGCCCCAGGTCTCGTAGCGCTCGACCGTGAGGTCCATCGTCATGCTGCGGAGGAACCGTCGGAAGCACGCGGGATCGATCGACAGCCGCAGCACCGTGTCGACCACGGCCTTCAGCACCGGATCGTCGGACGACCCGCGGGCCAGGTCGGCGAAGAAGCGGTCGCCGAACGAGGCGAGCGCGGCCGCCCGTTCCGCGACGGGCACCGGCCCGAGGTCGTCGACGATGTCGTCGGCGTACCGGCAGAACCCGTACAGCGCGTGCACGTGCGGGCGCTTGTGGCTCGGCAGCACGAGCGTCGACCAGTAGTACGTCGTTCCGTGGCGCTTGTTGAACTCGCGGCACAGACCGTACGACTGCTCCATCGTCACGGGGCCGGACGGCAGCAGCCTCGTCGTCGGGACGGGCGGCGTGCGTCGGCCCACGGTCAGCGCCCCCGTGCCGCCGCGTACTGCTCGACGCGCTCGGCGGCCAGCTTCCCCGACACCAGCACCATCGGCACGCCGACGCCCGGCAGCGTGGACGATCCCACGAACGCCAGGCCCGGCACGCGGCGGTCGACGTTGTTCGGGCGGAACGGACCCGTCTGCAGGAACGTGTGCGCGAGCGCGAACGGCGTGCCGCGCTCCATGCCCATCGCCTCCCAGTCGAGCGGGTCGTAGACGCGTTCGACGACCACGTCGGTCGGATAGCCCAGCGCGGCGACGCGGGTCCGGATGTCGCCGACGATCCGGTCGCGCTCGCGCCCCCAGTCGATGCGCCCGTCGAGGTTCGGAACCGGTTCGAGCACGTACAGCGACGAGTGGCCGTCGGGCGCGAGGCCGGGGGTGTCCAGCGAGTGCAGGGTGACCAGGATCGACGGATCGGGCATGCGACGGCCGTCCTCGATGAGGGCCTTGAACGACGCATCCCACTCGTGCCCGAAGTGGATGTTGTGGTGCGCGGCCTCGGGGCCCGGCACGCCCTTCACGCCCGCCACCCACAGCACGCAGCTCGGGCTGTACTTGCCGCGGCGCGCGGTGCGAGGTGCGTCGACGCCGCCGAGGAGCGTGCGGTACGCGACGGGCAGGTCGGGGTTGCACACCACGGCGTCCGCCGGGATCCGCTCGCTTCCCGCAACCTCGATGCCGCTCACCGCGCCGCGGCTGCCCGCCGAGCGCAGGATGCGGGTGACCGTCGCGCCGTAGCGGAACTGCACGCCCGCCTTCTCGAGCGCGCCGGCGAGGCCCGTCGCCATCGCGTGCATGCCCCCCTCGGGGAAGTACACGCCCTGCACCGAGTCCATGTAGGTGATCACCGCGTAGAGCGAGAGCGCCTCGTACGGGGCGAGTCCGGCATACATGCTCTGGAAGCTGAAGATCCGCTGGAGGCGCTCGTCCTTGAAGTAGCGGCCGATCGTCGTGTCGAGCTTGCGGAACGCGCCCATGCGCAGCAGCGCGAGGCCCGCTCGCCACGGCTTCACCAGGTCGAGGGGGGAGTCGAAGTTGGCGTCGATGAACGAATCCATCTCGGCCCGGTACAGGCCGTCCAGCCACTCGCAGAACTGGAGGAACGAGCCCGCCTCGCGGGCGTTCGAGAAGCGCCGGATCTCCTCGGCCATCGCCTCGCGGCCGTGCAGCACCTTCAGCTCGCTGCCGTCCGCGTACACCGCTCGGTACATCGGGTCGACCTTCTTGATGGTCACCCAGTCGCGCATGTCGGCGCCCGCGGCCTCGAACGCGTCGCCGAGCAGGTCGGGCATGGTCAGCACCGTCGGTCCGTTGTCGAGCCGGAAGCCCCGTTCGGCGACGATGCCCGCGCGGCCGCCCGGCACGGACTCGCGCTCCACGACCGTCACCTCGTATCCGCGCTTCACGAGGTGCGCGGCGGCCGACAGCCCGCCGAGCCCCGCACCGACGACGACGACCTTCATCAGACTTCCCTCCACGACACGTACTGCGCGAGCTGGCGCAGCTCGTCCCTGGCCGCGTCGCCGATCGGCGCCGCGTCGAGCGACGCCACCGCCTCGTCGGCGAGCGCGGCGATGCGCGACTCGAGCTCGTCGAGCGCCCCGGTGGCGACGATCGTCTGCTGGATCTCGGCGACCGTGTCGGGCGACATCGTGACGTCGCCGACCCTGGCCAGCACGTCGCGCTGGGCCGGCGTCGCGCGCTCGGTCGCCATCGCCATCAACGGCGTCGGCTTTCCCTCGCGCAGGTCGTCGCCGACCGGCTTCCCCGTCACGTGCTCGGCGCCGAACGCACCGAGCACGTCGTCGCGCATCTGGAACGCGTCGCCGAGCGGCAGGCCGTATCGCGACAGCGCGGGCAGCAGCTCGTCGCGCCGGTGCGGCGCCGCGAGGACCGCGCCGAGGTGCAGCGGCCGCTCGATCGTGTACTTGCCGCTCTTGTACCGGCAGATGCGCTCGGCCTGCACCCTCCGCCGCTCGGAGGACGCCGAGCCGATCACGTCGAGGTACTGCCCGACGTTCAGCTCGATGCGGAGCTCGTTCCACACCTCCCACGCCTCGACGGGCGCGCCGTGCAGCAGCAGGTCGGCGTAGACGAAGGCGAGGTCGCCGACGAGGATCGCCACGCCCTCGCCGAACCGCCGGGCCTCACCCGCCCATGCGCGCTCGCGGTGGGCGTCGGCGTGCGACCGGTGCGCCGTCGGTTGTCCGCGTCGCGAGTCGGACCCGTCCATGACGTCGTCGTGGAAGAGGGCGAAGGCGTGCAGCAGCTCGAACGCGGCACCCGCGTCCACCACGCGCCGGTCGTCCGGCGCACCGCCTGCGCCGACGTATCCCCAGGTGCAGAACGCGGGCCGGAGGCGCTTGCCCCCGGCCAGCACCAGCGACCGGATGTCGTCGATGGGGCGGGCCAACTGGCCGTCGAATGCCGACCACCGAGCCGACTCTGCGGCAAGCAGGTCGGCGAGCCGCGCATCGACCCGCGACGCGACCCCGGCGAGCGACGGCGGAGGGGTGCGCACCTCGCAAGGCTACGCCCAGTTGGGCGCGCGGTGCTCAGTCCTCGTCGTCGTCCTCGTCGTACTCCTCGTCGTCGTCGGCATCGACGACGTCCGCGGTGCCGACCCGCTGCACGACCTCCTCGATCTGCATCTTGGCCCCCGAGATCCGCTGCCGGCAGAACTCGATGAGCTCCGAGGCCCGCGCGACCTTTTCCGCCAGGACGTCCACGTCGACGTCGTCCGACTCGAGGTCGCCGAGGATCGTGTTCAGCTCCTTGATCGCCCTCGCGTAGGTGAGGCCCTGTGCGCCCTCGCCCGGCTTGTCCGTCTTCGCCATGTCCGCTCCCCCTGTGTGCTTGCCCTTGACCCGAACTACGCGCGCACGGCGTCGACCGTCGCACGGGCTTCACCGTCGGCCACCTGCACCGAGATGGCGTCTCCCGACTTGATCTGCCCCACCGACCGCACGGCGCGACCCGATGCGTCGCGCACGATGCTCCACCCGCGCGCCATCGTCGTGCGCGGGTCGAGGAGGCGCAGCCGGTCGGCGCGGTGCGACATCGCCTGCTCGGCGAGACCGACGATCGCAGCCGGACGCATGCGCAGCCGGCTGCCGAGCACCGCGAGCCTCGTCGTCGATTCCTCGAGTGCCGACTGCACCGACGACTTCAGCTCGGACGACACCTGCGCGAGCCAGCCCATCTCGCCGTCGACCGATCCCAGCGCGGCCGCCGCGATGCCGCTCCATGCGTCCTCCGTGTCGGCGATGAATTCCTCGACTGCGTCGACCAGCGCAG